>JBCCIX010000034.1:0-16981 GCA_039028075.1 Bacteroidota bacterium
CGTGTTTAACATATTGCTAAGGTCCTTACCTTTAATTTGCCAAGCGGGTTGGCCCTCTTTTAGTAGAAACTTTCGGTCTTGAAGGTCAGTGATAGTAATGGTAAACTTATCCTTATTCTCTTCCACAAAGACCGCATTCTTAATGTCTCTGTCGTCAAAGTAGTCTAATATTACATTGTACGATTCAGTACCGCTCAGAACATCTTCTGTGTAATAGTGTAGAACAGCATCAATGCCTGATTTTTTCAAAGCTGGTTGTATAGTTTTCGCAAGGCTCTGCCAGTCTCCGCGAATGTGCGGGTTTCTTTTTTTTGGGGTGACCTTGTATAAAACCACACTTCGTGTTTTCAACAAGTTTTCAGGAAAGTTGGATTGAATAGTGAGACCTTTTAATCGAGCGTACACTTCTTCGCTTTGGGTGAAGCTCTCAACACTCGAACTAAATAGGATCATAAAACAAAAGAGCTTTCTCATTAACTTACCAGTAAAAATCCTGGCCTAAATTATTAAAATGAAATTGAATTACGGCCGGATTTATTTCTTGATAATTTTTGTCTTTTGTTCTGTAATAAATTAATGATCCAGTATACTTACTGCGCATGATAGCCTGGTTTTCTAATCACGAAAGAAAGCGACTTAAACGCTCACCTACCTTCAGTAGGAACTCAGTCATCAACGCAGTTTTGATCTTCTTTATTGTAATCATGCTGCTCTACATGTTAGGCTTGGGCTTTGTGGTGGATTTAATATTGTTAGATCAGTATCCCGATAAAAACGTAGTGACGGTTTTTAATGGGTTTGTTTTGTCTTACGTACTGGTAGACCTGCTGATGCGATTTTATTTGCAGGAGGTGCCGGCGCTTGAAGTGCAGCCTTACCTGCACCTGCCTGTTAAGAGAAGTTCCATAGTACATTTTGTGCTTCGCAAATCAGTCTTTACATTGTTTAATCTCCTCCCACTGTTTTTACTTTTACCCTTCCTCTTTAAACAGGTAATTCCCGAAGTGGGTAACGTAGGTTACCTGTGGGCGATTACGATATATTCATTTTCACTTTGCAGCACGTACCTGACGGTATTCCTGAAAAAGCAATTGATCTCAAGACCGCAAACTGTGTTCTATTTGGTAATTGTATGCGGCATTCTTTTTTTGCTCAATCACTTGGATGTGCTACCACTTACCAGTTGGTCAGCCACTTACTTCGGTTCTTATTCGTACTTAAGTGTTGCTATTCCACTGATTTTTCTCGTTGTGCTTTACGCACTTAATTATAACGTACTGAAGTCTTCTTTATACCTGGAAGAGTTAGGTAAGATGAAGAAAGAGGGCGCAAAATGGTCTGGGGATTTCTCCTTTTTGAAGCGTTTCGGGAGTGTTGGAGAAATGATGTCTTTAGAATTAAAGCTAATTCTTCGCAATAAAAGACCCCGATCTGTGCTCTTTACTTCGATAGCGTTCCTTTTTTACGGCCTTATTTTTTATACCAGTGATACTTACCGGGAAGGGTATGGTATGCTCATTTTCGCTGGCATTTTTGTGACGGGTGGGTTTATGCTAAATTATGGACAATTTGCCTTTAGCTGGGAAAGTGGTTTTTTTGATACCATACTTACCAAGAGAATAAATATCAGAAAGTATCTGGAAGCGAAGTACAACCTACTGGCCATTGCATGCGTGGTCAGTTTTGTTCTGACTACACCTTACGTTTACTTTGGTTACAAGGTATTGCTGATCAATGTTGCCTGTACACTTTTTAACATTGGGGTTAACACAATTATAATTTTATATTTAACGGGGAAGTCGCCTAAACGCATAGACATTAGTAAACCCAACGTGATGAACTGGGAAGGTGTGGGTGCCACACAGTTCATCCTTATTATTCCCACTCTGTTGGCACCAATATTTATTAATGCAGGCTTTTGGTTTTTCGATCTACAGACCTACGGCATCGTTACTATTGGATTGGTAGGCATAGTTGGTATTCTGTTTAGAAAGCAGTTATTGGAGCGCTTTTACCAAAACAGATTTATACAAAATAAGTATCAAATAGCTCAATCACTCCGAATCGAATAGATTATGATCGCAGTTGAAGACATAAAAAAACAGTTTAAAAATGTCGAAGTGCTTAATGTAAAGCATCTTGAAATTCCTAAGGGACAAAGCTTTGGTTTAGTAGGAAACAATGGTGCCGGAAAAACGACTTTATTTCGCTTATTATTAGATCTAATAAAGCCCACCTCAGGCAGAGTAACCTCCAAAGGACAACTAGTGCTAGGCCAGGACGATTGGAAGCACTACACAGGTTCTTATTTAGATGAAGGGTTTTTGATTAGTTTTTTGACGCCTGATGAATATTTCAAATTTATTGCTGATCTCCACGGCCTGTCCGATGGGGAACTACAAGAACAGTTAGCGCCTTTTGTAGAAGTATTTAACGATGAGATCATAGGTAAAAAGAAGTTTATCCGTGACCTTTCTAAGGGGAATCAAAAAAAGGTAGGCATTGCCGCAGCGCTACTGGGGAAGCCAGAGATTGTGGTGCTTGATGAACCTTTTGCCAACCTGGACCCTACGACTCAGATCCGTTTGAAACAGCTGTTGATCCAATACAAAACTGAACATGAAGTGACGCTTTTAATTTCGAGTCATGATTTAAATCACGTTACAGAAGTGTGTGAGCGCATTGTGGTGCTTGAGAAAGGTCAGGTTGTAAAGGACATGGAGACTAGTGCCAGTACACTTAAGGAGTTAGAAGACTTTTTTACGGTTTAGTTCTTTAGAATTGACGCTCTTTAAAAAGCTCAAGCACGGCATCCTGGGAAAGTTCATAATTGAAAATATTTAAATCTTCGATGATTCCTTTAAAATCAGGATCTAGTTCACACCAATTTGATCTTCCAATAAAATTGCTGTGCCTTCCTACGTTAGCCAATGGTTGGCGATCGTTTTGGTTTTTCAACTCACCATTTACATATATACTCATCAACCCTTCACCCGAAATAGATGCCGCAACAAATATCGACTGACCGGTGGTGATGACATCAAAAGCGGTTACTCCCTGAACATCACTTTGATTACTGTTTATCCAATGACTAAATACAATACTGTTTGAGGTATCTCTTCTTGATAAAGCAATATTCTGCCCAAAATCTGGCCCTCTACCATTTCCAAAATCTATAATCCTTTCAAAATTTCTTGCATCGTCGAAGGTTACCCAGGCTGTTACCGTTAAGCCTTCTTCCCATATTGGTCCAATGCTATCTATCTGGAGAAAATCCCCCTCTGGATCGCAATTTATGCCCCCGCCTTCAGAATTAAATAGAAATCCGGTTAAACTGTCTGTACTCGTAAATGACTGAACATTTCCATTCAGGCTAAGAGTTGTAGCACTAAAATTAATAATGGAAGTACTTTTCAAAGAATCTAAATTAATGGTAATGGTGGGCACTGGATTTTGCCCGATAGAGGGTTGGTCATCTATGTCAGGGGTGATATCATCTGATTCACTGCAGGATAAAAATAGGGTCATAATCCATACGACACCCGATAATTTGATCACTCTAAAAAACAATGTAAACATAGTAATACCCCAAAAGATAAAATTTGATCTACTTAATAGATAATTAATTAAGTCTTTATGCAATACGTATGAGTTAATGACTAGATCAAGTTAAAAGTAACCCAAGGCACGATGGTAAATTCAAATTTTAATCAACGTGGGTAGTATGAGCATAAAAGAAAAGTACTTTGGTAGCCTCAGTTATTTGGCAAAAATCTGATCCATGTCCTTAAAAGACTTAAACTCCAGTGCATTACCGCTCGGGTCAAGAAAAAACATAGTGGCTTGTTCCCCTACTTCTCCTTTGAATCGGATATGAGGTTCTATAATAAATTTGATGCCTTGTGATTTTAGTTTTTCAGCGAGATCCTCCCAATCGCTCCAATCCAGAATCACCCCGAAGTGCTTGACAGGCACTTGATCTCCGTCGACTTCACCGGTTTTGGCCAGTCCACATTCTTCAGGAGCGAGGTGAGCTACTACTTGGTGACCGTACAAGTTGAAATCAATCCAGCGGTCGGAGGAGCGGCCTTCTTCGCATTCCAAAACTCCGCCATAAAATTTTCTTGCGGCTTCTAGATTGTTAACCGGAAAGGCAAGGTGAAATGGGTTTGTCATGTTGATTTATTGATGCCTACAAAGCGGCTCTATTCCACGTATTCAAATATAAAAAAAGAAGCTTCCAAATTTCGTATTACCCTATCTAAACGTAGGCACTTTTCCTGCCGTTAGAATGATTAAATAGTGCAAATCAAAAAATATCGAAAACGGAAACCTAAGAATAAGTAGGTTGTCCTTTTAGCAAGGTCAAAGATATAGGTGGAGTCCGGACAACAGACTATACATAAGTACCTGGTTCAGCGCAGCCAGCAGGGAGACAGGCAGGCACAGAATGAGCTATACAAGCTGTACGTTGAGGCTATGTTCAACATCTGCAGACGGATGATGGGTAATGAAGAAGAGGCCAGGGATGTATTGCAGGAGGCATTTGTGACTGCATTTACGAGTATAAGCAAGTTAAAGAATGAAGTCACTTTTAGTGCCTGGTTGAAGCGGATCGTAGTAAACCATTGCTTGAATGCACTGAAGAAAAAAAGATTGGTTACCGAGGAATTAAAAGAAAATGATGATTTCGCACACCAAGAAGACGATAACTCGGGGTTCGTAGAATACGAGGCAAAACGAATTATGATGGCGATAGACAAGATCTCCGAAGGTTGCAGAATGGTGCTTAATCTATACCTTTTTGAGGGTTATGATCACAAAGAAATCGGGCAGATCCTTGGTGTGAGCGAGGCTACCTCCAAAGCGCAGTATAGCAAAGCAAAGAGTAAAATAAGACAACTATTGGAAAATGCAGAGTTGATGAAGTAACGAATTATGGAAGATAAGCTCAAAGAACGTGTCGAAAAACAGAAAGCGAATTTTGATATCTACCTGCTAGATACAAATGCGCTGTGGGAAGAAATTGTGGCTGATCTGAACAAGCAGAAAAAGCTAAACCCTTGGAAGGTATATACAAGAATTGCAGCGGCAGCAATTATAATTTTTGGAATGTCGTGGGTAGCTTACGAGTATAACATAAACACCTACACCGATGGATTTGCGCTGCATGAACTTTCACCTGAGTTGGCAGAAACCGAATTTTTTTACTCGCAGCAGGTGGCTGAAAAATGGCAAATGATCAAAGCAAGTGGTGGTAACCTAGATCCTGACGTATTAGACAATCTAGCTATGCTGGACAGTGCTTATCAGGAGCTTAAAATAGATCTAAGGGATAATGTGGCTAATGAAGAAGTGATTGACGCCATGATTACAAATTATCGGATCAAGCTTCAGATTTTGGAGCAGATCTTAATGGAGTTTAAAGAACATGATAATGACATTGACGATGAGGTCAGTATTTAGTTGGCTGTTGCTATGGGTTCCTGCTTCGGCATTTGCTGAGGTCAAACCAAAAGAAGCAACTACCGAGTCCAAGACGTACGAGAGGTCCTTTACGGTAGCACCGGATAGTTACTTTGAGATCACCAATAAATACGGTCAGATCATCATAAATACCTGGGAGAAGGATTCCATACGGGTGAAAGCTGAGGTAACAGCTCACGGTAAAGATTACAGCGATGCCAGAAAGTTATTGTCCAGAGTAGACGTTGATTTCAGTCAGACCGGGCAGTATCTTTCCGTGGAAACCCTGCTTGACCGGAAATCCGGCTTCTTTAAAGAGCTATGGAATAGTGTCTCCGATTATTCCAAAACTCTGCTTAGTAAGACTAAGCTCGAAGTGGATTATATGCTCTATGTTCCCTCATCCATAAACCTGGAAGTAGAAAACAAATTCGGTGACCTGTATTTAAGTGAGATCAAAGGAAAATGCGATATAAGCATTACCCATGGTAACCTTCGGGCGAATGTAATCCACGGGTCTTCGACCGTTGAGGTCGGCTACGGCGATGTTAAGATCAAGGAACTGAAAACCGGAGTACTTACCTTAAAAACTACGGATGCTGATGTTCAGGTGCTGGGAGATGTTACGCTGAAAAGCGCAAGTTCACATATTCGGATTAAAAAGGCCGATCAATTGAACTTAGATTCAAGAAGTGATAAATCACTCAGATTGGAAGAAGTAAATAGAATTACCGGGAAAAGCCTATTCTCCAAACTAGAAATTGAGCAAGTAAATAAAACTATTGATCTGAACATGAATTATGGCGAATTGAGCGCTGAGCATGTGGCCTTTAGTTTCTCTAAGATCGATTTAGAAGGCAAGTACACCGATGTATACCTGAAGTTTGCTCCCGATACCTACCTCCGGGCGGATATCACCGCTAAGGAAGATCAGCTATCCCTACCGATTGAAGGCGTATCACTTCAAAGAAACTACGAAGACGAAAAAAAGAAGTACGTAAACGTAAAAGGTACTATGGGGCAAAAAAACAATTATCCCGGATACCTATTCATAAACTCCTTAGGAGGCGAAGTATCAATCAGTTTACATGGAATTGCACACTCAGTAAATAAATAAACACATGAAAACCACGTTGGCTTTTACAGCATTACTCATTCTGACGCTACCTGCTTTTGCCCAGTATAAAAACTCTTCAGGCATAAGGCTAGGTTACACCTCCGGACTTACCTACAAACGATTTATTTCCAATGAGCAGGCCATGGAATTTATGGCGAGTGGTAGAAATGAAGGCTTTCAATTCACCACGCTGTACCAATTCCATAAACCTATGGATATCGGTTTCAATGATGATTTTTATTTGTATTATGGCGTGGGCGCACATGTAGGTTACGAGCGATTAGACGACCGAAGGCTGAACGGTCCTTTCAATTCTCCTACATCGGAATTTCAAACCCGAGAGCAATCCTTTTTTACCATGGGTGTAAATACGATTCTTGGTGTCGAATATAGATGGTTAAAAATACCAATGACCGTCAGCGTGGATATTAAGCCCTACCTGGATTTTATAGGGATGCGAAGAACAAAACTGAGGTTTTGGGACACCGCTATCTCTTTCAAATATATTTTTTAAAAATTGACAATAGCAACACATATGAAAAAGGTCGTAGTACTACTCATCTTCTTCTCCAATCTGGGAATAGTGAATGCCCAGGACGACAGAATAAAAACAATTTTTAGTCGCAAGTCGGAGATTCGGGGTTTTGGGTCTTTTGATGTGAAAGTGACCGATTTTAACGAAGACAAGGCTTTGTTTCTGGGCGGCCATGGCGGTGTGATTCTCAATAAAAAATGGATATTCGGAGGAGGTGGGTATGGGCTAACTACCTCTAACACTTTTGAGCTTGAAGGGACAAATCAAGAGTTAGAGCTATTTGGCGGTTACGGAGGCATAATGTTGGGCTACATTATTGCCCCCACGGAAGTTATTCACGTTTCTTTTCCTGTGCTGCTTGGCGCCGGAGGCATTGAGATGGCCGAAGAAGGCGCCCCCATTGTTAACGGAGAACGGTCGATTTTAGAACGTAGTGCCTTTTTTGTGGTGGAGCCTTCCGTAGAAATTGAGATTAACATGACCCGTTTCATGCGGTTGGCCATTGGAGGTGGGTACCGATTTATTCAGGGTGCAGATTTGGACGTAGGGGATATTACAGATGAAGACTTGTCCAGTTGGGCAGTCGGGGTTTCCTTTAAGTTTGGGAAGTTCTGACCTTTTCAACAATAGATAAAGAGTCCGGATTGATCAGTTTTAACCTTAAATGTTTTCAAGTCTTTAGTCCGGTTTTGACATTCTGTGCCCGTTTTTAAGCTAAATCTATACGAGTGTAAAGGACACACAATCTCGCCATACAATGTGACCGTTCCTTTATTTAGGCTTTCGTACTGATGCGGACATGAATTTGAAACGGCGAAGAACTGATCATTATATTTAACCAGGCAGAATTCGATGTTCCCAATAACAACTTTGATAATCGGGGTATCTTCGAAATAGAGATTGACAGTTTCTGGTGAATCGAAGACCTTCACCCATTTCATTCGCTACGAAATAGCTTTTTCTTTTCTTCCAGACGGCTCGGTCGTATAAACATCATAACGTAAGCTTCTTTTAGCGACTTTGAGTTTTTGATATCCCGGATAATATCCATCCATTCGTGGAAGCATAAATAAATGGGGTTGTACGAGTTGACGGGCCGGGTTATGCCGTAATCTGCCTGTTCTTCTTCAGGTTGGAACGTGCCGAAGATGCGATCCCAAATGATGAATGTGGAGCCGTAGTTCTTATCTAGGTATTTATCGTTGCGCGCATGGTGCACCCGATGATGAGATGGAGTAGTAAATATGTACTCAATCGGGCGCGGAAGCTTTCGGATATATTCGGTGTGAATCCAGAATTGATACAACACCTCAATCTGGTGGCAGATGAAGAAAACAAATGGGTGAAAACCGGCAAGGGCTACCGGTATAAAAAAGATTATCTTAATATGCTGTGTCCAGCCTAGACGAAAAGATACCGACCAATTGTATTTTTCAGAGGAATGGTGAGTGACGTGCGTAGCCCACCAAAATCGGTTTTCATGGGCAATACGATGTGCCCAATAGCGCCAAAAATCGATCCAGATCAGACATAAAATGAATGACCACCAGGTAAAGGGAATGCTCCAGGGTACCAGGTTATAGAAGTAAAGAATGATACCGAAAGTCACTATTTTGATCCCAGCGCTGATGGCTACGTTAATCAATCCTATGGCCGTAGCCGCAAGTGTATCCTTTCCGTCATAGTAGTTTTGCTTTTTGTAAAAACTTACCACCCACTCAATAATAACTAGACCAATCATAACAGGAGCAGCATATAAAATGATATTGGGAAGATCCATATCCAAAACCTGCTCGTAAGTAAGTTTTTGCTTTTCCATTAGTGGTTCTACTTGAAACAATACAACAATCTTACTACAGGATAACGGGAAATGCCAATAGCAGATTGTTTATTTAAAGTTGATAACTTGGACGAGTACCGTTTGTTCAAAATGATATTGCAATATGCTATCCATCCATCAACAACCTTATACGCAACAAATCGTTGATGAGCGACTAAAAAATGTTGGACTTTTTATTCGCAGGGAAGATGTAATACATCCTTTTGCCTCCGGTAACAAATGGCGAAAACTGAGATACAACCTGTTAGAAGCAAAAGAAAAAGGGTATCACACGTTACTTACGTTTGGAGGAGCTTATTCCAATCATATTTACGCGACGGCAGCTGCGGCTGACGAGGCTGGTTTTAAATCCATTGGGATAATACGAGGTGAGGAACTAGAGGACAAGCCTTTGAATCCCACATTGAATTTCGCTAGTGATCGGGGCATGCAACTTCACTTTGTAGATAGGTCTACTTATCGCAACAAAACAGATCAAGTTTTTTTGGCTAAGCTCAGGGATAAATTCGGGCACTTCTTTTTAATCCCGGAAGGCGGAACGAATGCACTGGCCTTAAAGGGTGCTGCTGAAATAGTGGATGAAGAGATCAGGCAGTTTGATTACGTGTCTTGCTCAGTGGGTACTGGGGGAACTATGGCAGGTTTAATTCAAGGTCTGCGGGGAAATGGAAAGGTGTTAGGCTTTTCAGCCCTAAAAGGAGGCTTTCTAAGAGACGAAGTTCAACGATTAATTGGCGCTAAGTCAGCTTTAACCAACTGGCAAATTATAGATGATTATCATTTTGGCGGATACGCGAAAACGACAACTGAGCTTACAGCGTTCGTTGTAAATTTTGAAGCTCTTCACAAGGTGCCCATAGAGCCCATTTATACCGGTAAGATGCTATTTGGCGTTTTTGATTTAATTCAAAAAGGGACTTTCGAAAGAGGAGCAAGAATTTTAGCGGTGCACACAGGAGGACTACGAACAAAATGAATAGATTTACACTATGCGATCGTTATGCACGATAGTAATACTTTGCTTAATGGGTCAAGAGTTGTTCGCTACGCACCTAAGAGCAGGATATATTTCCTATCGTCAGATACAAGGAAGTAAGTTCGAAATTACAATAACCGCATACACTGATACCGCTTCAGATGTTTTGTTTGGTGAAGGGGTATTGGATTTTGGCGATGGAAGTGATCCATTTGTCCTTCCGACTGTAGCGGCTAATCTACAAGTCTTTTTTTTGGAGAACGGGTCTGTTTTTACTGAGTCCATCAATGAGTTGAATCGATCGGGCGTTGGAATTTCTCGACTTTCTATCATTCATGATTTTCAAACCGATGGACTAATAGAACTATCATATACAGAACCGAATAGGAATGAAAATATTATAAACATTGAGAGTTCTGTAAATGTCACTTTTAGTCTGAAAACAACCTTCTTTTTGAATACAGACAATATGGATATTTCTGCCCCAAAACTTTTATTTGACCCTGTACTTGAGGCCAATTTAGGGGTAGATTTTTTCCAATCCCTAAGCGCTTTTGATGATAACGATTATAAGTTGAGATACGACCTAGTTACTCCTATGGCAAACGTATCACAGAGCGTTCCTGGATACTATGTCCCGGCCGGAGTTGAATTAAATCCCCTAAACGGATTATTTACCTGGCTTGCAGCAGATCAGCGTAATCTAGGAGAATATACCTTTGCTGTTGAAGTAAAACAATTTAAACAGACTGTGGAAGATGGGTTTTCTCAAGTGGGTAGTATGCTTATTGATTTTCAAGTTTTTTTACAGGAGTCGGAAGGAAGCATTATCGTATCAGAAGATTCTAAATTTAATGAGAATAGAGCACTACAGATCCTCTCAGGGATCCCTGAAACTATAAATTTTAGATTTTCGGCAAATGATATGCAAATTGATATTAACGCTCTTTCAGAGCTCGAACAATTTGGAACAGAGGTTTTTGATTATGAAATCAGTAGTAATGATGGAAATTTTGATTTAGCCATCTTCATCAGATCCAGAGAGGATATAGTAAGAGAAAACCCATATGTGGTAGGGGTTAGTGTCCGAGTTCCTTCAACTGGTATTGAACAGCAATATGTTTTTTTAGTCTACACAATGTCCATAGAAGACAATTTGATATTAGCATTGCCAGAACAGTATTTCCATCAGTTGCCCTATCCGAACCCAACAAAAGGAATATTAAAATCTGTGGATTTTATAAATCAAATCATTCAAATTACAGCGCTGGATGGTTCTTTAATATCCGAATACTATTCACAAGTTGATCAATTGGTTTTATATGATCTTAAATCTGGAGGCTATATACTAAGCATATCAGGGTTAGTGCCTTTTTTATTTATTAAGAGATAAAAGTAATGTGGTCTTAACCAAACAATTCACCAAAAATCTGCTGAAGCTTTGAAAATGGTCTGACTTGAATTTTGAATTTATTGAGATTGAGGCCTTTTGTACCATATTTTGAAATGTAAATCTCACTAAAGCCAAGTTTTTCAGCTTCCGAAATACGAGCTTCAATTCTATTCACGGCTCGCAGCTCACCTCCAAGACCCACTTCGGCCGCAAAACATATCTTATCAGATATGGTAATCTCTTCCAGGGAACTGACAACGGCAGCGCAAACGGCAAGATCAATGGCGGGATCTTCTACTTTAATACCACCCGCCATATTTAAAAAAACATCTTGTAGCCCTAATCGGAACCCACACCTTTTTTCCAGTACCGCCAATAACATATTAAGTCGTCTACCGTCAAAACCGGTAGAGGTGCGTTGAGGTGTACCATAAGCCGCATTACTAACTAACGCTTGTATTTCTATCAGAAGTGGACGATTACCTTCCACCGTGGCACCAATCGCCACACCACTTATGTCTGCATCTTTTTGTGAAATGAGAATTTCCGAAGGGTTAGATACTTCGCGCAGACCATTTCCAAGCATTTCGTAAATCCCTAATTCCGAAGTAGAACCAAATCTATTCTTGGTAGTGCGCACTATACGGTAGGTCAAATGCCTGTCTCCTTCAAACTGTAGTACGGTATCTACCATATGTTCCAACACCTTGGGGCCGGCAATGGCACCGTCTTTAGTAATATGGCCCACCAAAAAAGTAGGCGTGGCCGTTTCTTTTGCAAACCGGATCAGCTCAGCCGTACATTGTTTAACCTGGGACACACTACCTGCTGCGGCATCTATCTGGCTGGAATGTAGCGTTTGTACAGAGTCAATGACTACCAGATCAGGATCTAGCAGCTGTATTTGGGTGAATATAGAATCTATTGACGTTTCTGCCAGAATGTAACTGTTGTGGATAGAAGTGTTATTACTCATTCTATCCGCTCGCATTTTAATCTGCTGCTCACTTTCCTCTCCCGAGACGTACAATACCTTCAAAGGAAGACTCAACGCTACCTGTAACATTAAGGTAGATTTCCCTATTCCGGGTTCACCCGCCAATAAAACCACCGCTCCGGGAACTACACCTCCACCGAGCACCCGGTCTAACTCCGTATTTTTGCTTTTAATTCTAGTTTCATGATTCGAGTGGATTTCAGAGATTAGAGTGGGCTTTGGCTTGTTGATTTTTGAATCCTTCCAATCCTTTTTACCTTGTGAGTTCTGTATTTTTTCCTCCACAAAAGTATTCCACTCAGAACAAGCGGGGCATTTACCTAGCCATTTCGCAGATTCATATCCACAATTTTGACAGAAAAAGGAGGTTTTGGTTTTTGGCATTATGCTCAGGAATTCTTTAAAGGTTTGAACGGACTGCTTTCCTATTTCAAACTTAACTTTCACATTGTTCTTTTTTATTGATAAGCACTATAAAATTCCCTTTGTTTGCATTTGTTAAACCATGCAGCAATGAACAAAAAAGTGCTTTTAATGATCCTTGACGGCTGGGGATTAGGACTGAATGATGAGGTTTCTGCGATAGCTAAAGCTAACACGCCATTTATAGATTCACTTTATGCTATGTATCCAAATAGTAAACTAGAGGCATCGGGTTTGGCCGTGGGCCTTCCGGCGGGCCAGATGGGTAATTCAGAAGTGGGGCACATGAATATTGGCGCTGGTAGAGTAGTATACCAGGATCTGGTTAAGATCAACAAGGCGTTTGAAGAACGAACCATCGATGATAATCCGGTGCTACAGGCCGCTTTTTCAAAAGCTAAAGATGAGAACAAGAAAGTTCATTTTATCGGATTAGTATCAGATGGAGGCGTGCATTCTCACGTCAACCATTTAAAAGGGCTTTGCACCATTGCGGCGGATTATGAGCTAGAAAACGTATTCATACACGCGTTCACCGACGGCCGTGATACAGACCCAAATAGTGGGCTAGGTTTCTTACAAGAAGTTGAAAATCACGCCAAGCATACCACAGGTCAAATAGCCTCCGTAGTAGGCCGTTACTATGGTATGGACCGGGATAAGCGTTGGGAACGTGTCAAGTTAGCTTATGACCTGATGGTGTATGGAAAAGGAGAAGCGACTCAAGACATTTCCGATGCAGTCCAATCAAGCTATAATCGTGGAATAACTGATGAGTTTATTAAACCCATTGTAGTGACCGAATCGAATGGTGCGCCAACAGCTACGATTGGGGAGGGTGATATTGTTATTTGTTTCAACTTCAGAACCGACAGAGGCCGTCAGATCACCATGGCGCTGACACAACAAGATTTCGAAGACCATCAAATGAAAAAGCTAGATCTTCACTACATCACCATGGCCAAATATGACGAAACTTTTCAAGGTTTGGAAGTGATCTTTGAGAAAGACAATCTGAACGCTACTTTAGGCGAAGTACTCGCTAACCTAGGTAAGAACCAGATTAGAATAGCTGAAACAGAAAAATATCCTCATGTTACCTTCTTTTTTTCCGGGGGTAGAGAGGAGGAATTTAAAAATGAAAAGAGGTTGCTGTGTCCTTCACCTAAAGTAGCCACTTACGACCTACAACCTGAAATGAGTGCAGCGGATATAAGGGATAAAATTATACCTGAGTTGGAAGCCAATTGGCCTGACTTTACCTGCTTGAATTTTGCCAACCCGGACATGGTAGGCCATACCGGGGTTTTCGAGGCGGCTATGAAGGCTTGTGAAACGGTGGACGCTTGTGCCAAAGAAGTGGTATCAAAGGCATTAGAGAACAATTATCTTACTATCATAATTGCCGATCACGGTAACTCGGATATTATGATCAACCCGGATGGGAGCCCAAATACGGCACACACCACCAACCTGGTTCCTTGTATCATCGTGGACAAAGAATTCAAGGGTAGTATAAAAGACGGAAAGCTCGGTGATTTGGCACCTACTATTCTACACTTTATGGGCCTTAAAATACCGGAAGCTATGTCCGGGGAGGTTCTCATTTCATGATACGGATACTTGCACTTTTGATTATTGCCCTCACGTCTTGCGAGGGGGTGCAACCTTCGGTCGTTGAAGATTACTTTAGCCTCCAGGATGTATTGGACTCACAATATAAGTTATTGGCTGAAACCCGTTCTTCGTTGTACAAGGTGGCTACTGCGGGCAATGATAGTGCACAGGTATTGATTCATCCTGATTCAGTGGACTGGCGGAAGGAACTAGGTATTTTTGAACGACTAGATATAAACAAACCTAAATTGAAAGGCCAATTTAGGATTGCGATGGAAGAGGACGAATTCAGTAATTTGACCATTAAGTCGTACACAGCCTTGAATAACGAGGCCGAAGTGAAGTACCTTAAGCTATTTTATCTGGAGGAAGAATCTAACTTTCGTAAGCTGGCGGCCGAGTGGCAAGAAAGTAATCCAATCTATACCAGTAAAAGGAGCCTAACTCTTTTTTTTGAAGACCTTTCGGGAAAGATTATTCTTAGTGGTTATGAAATAAGCGGAATACAAAAAATGCTGCTACAGGATGAAAAAGCATTTAGCTTACAGGCGAAAATAGATCACCAATAACCCTTATATCCTCCAAAGTGCTTCCAGAAAGCCCATGCTTTCTCCTTTATCCCGAACGATTAATAATGGAATATTCGCATTGTACTGACTTAACTTTTCGGCAACACTTCCAAGTAATAATGACGCTATGCCTGTTCGCCCTCTGGATGAGATAACCATTAAATCCACATTTCTAACGTTTGCCTCTTCGTAAATTTTGTCAGCAGGTTCATCATTGTCATCTTCAGTGACCGCAATCTTAACGTCATCAGAATTTGAACCCAGACGTGCTAAGAATTTTCGAGCATCTTCAACCGCGTGGGTTTCCATAATTGTTCGGAACTCTTCGTAAGATTTGCCACTAGCATTATAACCAATTGGAACGCGATACGTATGTTGCAGAATTACTTCGGCATCAAGTGCTTTTTTTATGGTCATGCCCTCTCTAAAGGCAATTTCAGAATTTGTACTGAAATCAACGGGTATCATTACCTTCTTTATACTCGCTTCACAAAATTCTGGGATCAAGATTGTAGAGCAATGACCTGCTCGAGTGAGTTTACTTACTAATAAGCCACTTCCCTTCAATGTCCGTTTTCTGCCCAAAATCATTAAATCGACTTCTTTAATGCCTGACCAGCGTAGGATCTTTTCCTCAGCGTTACCCTCTCGCACTATGATTTGGGTACTTACTTTGCTCTTATCTTCAAAATGAGTTTCTAAAAGGCCGTTAATCTGGTTTTCTATCGTTTCGTCGGTAGGGGCTAGCAGGCCCGGATACTGCTTTGAGAGGCCCTCGGGGATTTCAAGAGATTTCGCTACATGAATAAAATAGACCGTGTCCACTTCAAAATTATCCACGAGCATAGAGGTAAATTTCAGCAGTGTCTCATCCATTTGCGTTAGATCAATTCCTACCAATATTCGTTTGAAAATATCCATAGCCTCTCTTGATTTTGATTAAAGTTAGCTTAAAAAAACTATTTGAAGTCTGAAAACTATCTTCAAAAAACCGTGATTCTAAGTGTCTTTGTATACAAGACAAAGGATATCTGTTAGATTTGCGCCGGGAAATAGTTCAGTGGATGGCAAAGAGACGAGAGAGGCTTCAGGATTCGGAAAAAAGGCCAATCAATAAATCAAGTTTAAATAAATTATTAGGGGTATTTCAATTCGTAGTTCCGTACAAAGCACAGTTTGTAGTTGGAATGATATGTTTGGTGTTTAGCAGTACCATACTGCTTTCTTTTCCTTACTTAGCAGGTAAGCTCGTGGATATCGCCCAGGGGCAATCCTGGTACCTGGATTCAATCGACCAAATCGTATTTGCGCTGATTTTGGTGCTCACCACGCAGAGCATCTTTTCATTTTTAAGGGTGTATCTCTTTGCTCAGGTCAGCGAAAGGGCCATGGCAGATTTACGAAGAGCAGTATTTTCTACTATATTGTTGCTGCCTTTGCGCTTTTTTGATACCAATAGAGTAGGCGAACTTACCAGTAGAATAACCTCCGATGTATCTATGTTGCAAGATATCTTCTCAACTACCCTCGCCGAAGTATTCAGGCAGGTAGCCACCTTGCTCATAGGTACTGCGGTTATCTTTTTTATAACCCCGAAGCTTACCTTATTCATGCTTGGTACATTTCCTATACTGGTGATTACAGCCTTATTTTTTGGCAGGTTTATTCGAAAGTTATCCAAGGATACCCAGGAGAGTCTGGCCAGTGCGAATGTCATCGTGGAAGAAACGTTACAAACCATCAATGTGGTAAAAGCATTTACCAATGAAATGCTTGAATCATTGAGATACTCTAAGTCGTTAGATAGGGTAGTATCAATGGCTTTAAAAGCAGCTACTTATCGAGGAGCTTTTTTTTCATTTGTGATCTTCGCTTTGTTTGGCGGCATTGTGGGTGTAATGTGGTACGGTGCCAATTTAGTTCAGGACGGATTATTAACAGTTGGCGACTTATTATCCTTTATTTTATATACTACTTTTATCGGGGGTTCTATTGCCGGTTTAGGTGATATTTATGGTCAACTGCAGCGTGCAATTGGCGCAAGTGAA
>JBCCIX010000035.1:0-16936 GCA_039028075.1 Bacteroidota bacterium
CCACTTTACCGTTGTGGAAAATCAAGACCACCTTGATGTAATTAACCAATGCCAAATACCTTTGATTTTTTTGAATACCGTTAAAACAAGCCTGGCAGAACTCAGCTATCTACATGGTGAGTTGAGGGACGGTATTTTTGGGTTTAATGGCATGCCCGGGTTCTTCGATCGGCCATTCCTCGAAGTGACTTCAAGAAATGAATCCCGAGAATTAGCAGAACAGTTAACCAGGTTTAACTTTGAATATCACTTAGTGGCAGATCGGGTAGGTATGGTTACACCCAGAGTGATCTGTATGATCATTAATGAGGCCTTTTATACATTTCAAGAAGGAACGGCCGGTAAAGAAGATATTGACCTTGGGATGAAGCTGGGGACTAACTATCCGTACGGGCCTTTTGAGTGGCTGGAGATTATCGGTATTCGGGAAGTATATGAATTACTAGAAGCACTTTATGATGATACAAAAGACCCGCGCTACAAAATCTGCCCACTTCTCAAAAGGGACTATCTGATGGACGATCACTAGACTATTCTACCGTAACTGATTTAGCCAGATTTCTAGGTTGATCTACATTGCAATTTCTCATAACCGCGATATGATAAGAGAGTAATTGTAAGGGAATAACAGAGACCATAGGCATCAAGGACTCTTCAGTTTTAGGAACTTCTATTACAAATTCTGCCATTTTTGGGATCAGCGCATCTCCTTCAGTCACTATAGCAATTACTTTGCCTTTCCTTGCTTTAACCTCCTGTATGTTTGAAACAATCTTATCGTAAGAACTATCCCTTGTGGCAATAAATACAACTGGCATTTCTTCGTCTATCAATGCGATAGGCCCGTGTTTCATTTCTGCGGCAGGATAGCCCTCTGCGTGTATATACGAAATCTCCTTCAGTTTGAGTGCGCCTTCCAGTGCTACGGGGAAATTGTACCCCCTGCCTAGGTACAGAAAATTTTTTGCTTCATTAAACAACTCAGCAATACGTTGGATTTGATTATCCAATAAAAGTGCTTTTTCTACCTTTTTGGGGATATTCTCCATCTCTACCAACATCTCGTGGTATCTGCGTTCAGTAATTGTACCTTTTTTATGCGCCACTCGCAGTGCTATCATCGTGAGTACGGTAAGCTGAGCGGTAAAGGCTTTCGTAGAGGCGACACCGATTTCAGGACCTGCGTGTGTATAAGCTCCTTCGTGTGAGGTTCGGGCTATGGAGGAGCCGACTACATTGCATACACCAAAAATTATAGCGCCTTTTGATTTAGCTAATTCAATAGCAGCCAACGTATCGGCCGTTTCACCGGATTGTGAAATAGCGATGACCACGTCTCCCTCTTTGATCACGGGATTTCTATATCTGAATTCAGAAGCATATTCTACTTCTACAGGAACCCTGCAGAATTCTTCGAAAAAATATTCTGCCACTAATCCTGCGTGCCAGGAAGTGCCACATGCCACGATTATTATCCGATCTGCACTTACTAATTTATTTGCGTATTCGCGTATTCCCCCGAGCACCAGCCGGCCTTCATTGGCATTTAGCCTACCACGCATACAGTCGCTGATGGATTTAGGCTGCTCATAAATTTCTTTGAGCATAAAATGGTCATAACCCCCCTTCTCTATAGCTTCCAATTCCATATCCAGCGTTTGGATGTATGGGGTAGCGGGGACATCTTGCGTATTCGTTAATCGCAATTCATTGTTATCGATTATCGCGATCTCGTAATCGTTGAGGTAAACTACTTCATTGGTATACTCAATAATGGGAGTGGCATCTGACGCTAAAAAGAACTCCTCTTTGCCAACTCCAATCACCAAAGGGCTGCCTTTTCTTGCGGCTATCAGCAGATCAGGGTTTTCTTTTGACATGATCACAATAGCATAAGCACCTACTACTTTTGTGAGGGCTAACCTAACTGCCTCCTCCAGTTTGCATTCGTTGTTTAGTTGAATATCTTCTATAAACTGTATGAAAACTTCGGAATCCGTTTCACTGCTAAATGTATAGCCCTTATTCATCAGTTCTTGTTTTAATGAGCTATAATTTTCAATAATACCATTGTGAATAATGGCTAAATTCTTAGAGTATGAATAATGTGGGTGTGCGTTCGTGTCATTTGGTTCCCCGTGTGTGGCCCATCGGGTATGTCCAATGCCAATCCGACTGGTCAGATTTTCTTCAAGTAGCGTTTGTTCCAGATCAGTGACTCTACCTTTTTTTTTGTAAATATTTAGGCCATTATTGAGTAACGCAATACCGGCGCTATCATAACCTCGGTATTCGAGTCGTTTCAAACCCTTTACGATAACGTCATGGGCCTTTCTGTGCCCAACATATGCTACTATTCCACACATATTTAGTTGATTTTACTGTAGTACAATCTAAGGAAGATACTATCTTTTGGAATGACTAGTCGATCAAGACTAGAAACAGATGGGCCTCGTACTATTATTTTATCCAGAGCGGTTCTATTCAATAATAGCTGGTTGAGATACGTTGGAATACGCACAAAATTTGAATCGGCTTCATCAAAATTAATAGCTACCGGAACCTCTTGTACAAAATTTGCATCAGGAATTCCTGCTAATTCTTCATCCGCCAAGTTGGCATCAGAGCTTAGTAAAAACTGCAATTGTGAAATTGGGTCATTACCTTCCAGAACCAAAGTGCTGTCTCCATTAATGTACAGTTCAGCTCTTTGAAAAACGGCATTTATGGCCGTATCCGCGAATGATCGCATCGGCTCTAAGTCGAGGGCTACGAACAAATTGGCACCGGACTGAATATAGGCGTTTTGATCATCAAGAAAAGTTCCTTCGTAAAAGTTAACCAAAGGGTTAAATTTCTCCAGTGTCCAACCCGAATTAACGTTTGGGCGAATCTCGTTAAACGCTTTGCTTGGATTAACTATAATTATCATCTCTTCCTCAGTGATTCCTGAAGGTGCTTCACGATTGTACCTTATGCTAATGAAAGATCGCAAATCAGGACCATTGTATTGGATAGCGGTATTACCAGACTCTTGGGTTAAAGCAATTCCATTAACAATAAGATCAAACTCACGCGCAGGATTTAGTGTGGAATCGGGAAAACCTAACGTGTCCAATAAAATATCTCTGTACTGAACAAAAACACTTTCCCAAAACGGTTGATCGAGATCAAAATTTGTGGTATAGATATATATACTGTCTGCATCAAACAAGGAAGCAGGGAGATCTCTAATACTTTGATCACTATTTTCGTCTCGCTCGAGCCCCAATGAATCTGCGTAAAAAGTGAATTGTGTTTCGCCAATTTTTTGGACTAAGGAGAACACATCGGAATTTGTGTAATTTCGGTTAATATCCACGGTATCGTCCAATTGATAAATGCCGATACCGATTTGAGGCAGTCCATTCGTTGTCCCGTAACCATTGCGTACCCTCAACGTCATTGATGCGTAGACGAATTCATAATCTACGCTATCTGATGCTGGAAATGAGCTCCTGAACGAGGTGGTACTTAGATCAGAGAATCCTGTAGCTTCTATGCGTCCCAATTCTGGATCATTGTAGGCACCAACCAGTAATAAACCGGATTGGTCGTAGGGCAAATCATCTACCCATACTTGCTCAATGTAAGGCTCCATCGGAATTTCGGCAAAAAAAATCCCCAAATTGTCTTCGGGGGGTAAACCTATTGTGTTTTCTTCTTCGCAAGAGAAAAATGATAAGGCTACTGGTAACAGTAGCCCCAATCTTCTAGCCCACAAGTTCATTATATAGATCGTAGTATGAATCAGTAAAGTTTTCGTCTTTTTCGATAGTTTCCACCTTTTTTTCTTCTTCTAACTCGGTAAAAAGACCATTCAAACCTTTGCCATCTTCTGCCATTATTACCGCATCGGAAAACTCAACCCCTAACTTTATGAAGCCATTAAAATCTGCCGTTTCAAGATTGACCAGCATGCTATCTTCAATGTCCATCATTTTAACCTTATCGATTAAATCGCTGTCAAATTTGTGTGAAAAGCTCGTATTGTAAACCGAAAAAACCGTTTTAGAATCTTTAAATAGCGGATCGTTTTTATACGTTGTCTTCAAATAAAGAGGTATGAGACTGGTCATCCAGTCATTACAATGTACAATGTCGGGTGCCCAACCTAGTTTTTTCACAGTTTCTATAACGCCTTTACAGAAAAATATTGCGCGCTCATCATTGTCTTCATAAAAGTTATTCTCTTTGTCGTGAAAAACGGATTTTCTCTGAAAATAATCTTCATTGTCAATGAAGTAAACTTGAAGCTTAGCATTGGGAATGGAGGCTACTTTTATGATCAATGGTTTTTCTTCATCACCTACCGCAATGTTTATTCCGGATAATCTAACTACTTCGTGTAATCTGTTCTTTCTCTCATTTATCAACCCAAACCTAGGGACTAGGATTCTGATTTCCATGCCCTTTTCCTGCATGGCCTGAGGTAATTTGCGCACAAATTCGGCCACCTCGGAAGTCTGTAAAAAAGGATTGATCTCGCTGGCTACATATAGAATACGAAGATTCGACATATTTGTATGGATTTGATTTTCAAAATTAATCCACAAAAGTACTAAAATTTTCCTGCTAATCCGCATTTAGTTTTTTTAAAAATATAGCTTTGCACTCCTTTTTAGCGAGATAAATGCTTCGTTTCGATGATATTTTCAGCACTCAAAATCATTTGAGAAATCAGCGTTCTGCGGGTGAAACAATTGGATTGGTACCCACTATGGGAGCGCTCCACCAGGGGCACTATTCTCTTATTAAGGCCTCTTTGAACGAGAACGATATTACAGTAACTAGCATTTTCGTAAATCGAATTCAATTCAATAAAACAGAAGATTTTCGGAACTATCCTGTTGACTTGGCTGCTGATCTTCGGGAGCTTGAAAAGCTGGGAAACGATGTGGTATTCACACCGTCTCAATCAGAGATGTATGCGGAACTACCTCTAGTAAAGATGGAATTTGGTACCCTTGCGCAAGGTTTGGAAGGGAAATTCAGACCAGGACATTTTAATGGAGTGGCTCTGGTAGTCAGCAAGTTATTCAATATCATAGGACCTGATCGAGCTTATTTTGGTCAAAAAGACCTACAGCAGTTTGCGGTTATACGCAGATTGGTTAAAGATCTTTCCTATGCTGTGAAACTACGCTGTATACCTACTGTTCGCGCGGCCAATGGTTTAGCGATGTCGTCGAGAAACAAAAGGCTCAGCCCTGCGGGACTGGAGCAAGCTTCTATTTTTTACAAGTCGCTTAAACTTGCCCAAGAGCTGATTGAAAAGAACGTTGACTTTGTAAGTACCAAGAAAGAAATACGGGATTTGTTCTATGAATCTTCCGTGGATTTAGAGTATTTTGAAATTGTGAGCCCATCCTCCTTAGTTCCGATAGTTGAAAAAGAAGGCGTTGACCAGATAGCTTTATGCATTGCTGGGCGTATTGAGGGAGTGAGACTAATTGACAACATGATTGTGTCTTATGAACATTGAAGTTTTAAAATCCAAAATTCACCGGGTAAGACTCACTCAAGTAGAGCTACATTATGTAGGTAGTATTACCATAGATGAGGACTTGATGCTTGCAGCTAACTTAATAGAGGGAGAAAAAGTGCAGGTAGTTAATATTAACAATGGGGAGCGTCTTGAAACATACGTAATTACCGGTGAACGAGATAGTGGAATGATTTGTATGAATGGACCGGCAGCCAGGAAAGCCCAAGTTGGTGATATCATTATAATTATTGCTTACGCTTCTATGGATTTCGAAGAGGCGAAGCACTTTAAGCCAAGTGTAATATTTCCCGACTCTCAGAATAGGCTTCCGTTACAGTAATGAGTCGGAAAATCAAAAACTTTGCGAAGTATATTCTCATGCTGGCCATAACGGGCTTTTTGCTATGGTTATCTTTTGAGAATATAGAAGTAGAAGAGGGTGAAAGTAAGTGGGATTTCATCTTGGCCATTTGGAGGACAGCCGATAAACCCTATTTGTTCTTATCGGCGCTGGCGGCATTGCTCAGCCACCTTATTCGAGCAGAGCGATGGAAACTATTACTAAAGCCATTAGGTTACCAGATTGGATTAACCAAAGGTTTTCTTTCGGTCATGATTGGCTACTTTATTAATCTCGTTATTCCGCGGGGAGGCGAAGTTTCACGATGCTTTAATCTTTACAGGTTATCGGGAACACCGGTCAATATTTCCCTGGGAACCGTAGTAGCTGAAAGAATAATTGATTTACTTTTTCTGATTGTCTTAATAGGAATTTCTTTTTTGATTGAACTTGATAGCTTGCTTTTATTTTTTCGATCTCAAGAAGTCCAGGCTTTAAGAGGTGCTGAGGAAGAGAGTTCTTTACCGGTCGGACTTATTGGTTCCGGCATTTTAGTGCTGTTAAGTATCTTTCTTGTTTTCTGGTACCTTTACAAAACGAGAAAGTTCCTGGTTTTACGATTTTTATCTAAGTCCAGAAGTGCAGTGCTAGGAGTTCGTGATGGCGCTAAATCCGTTTTGAAGCTCGAGCATAGGGTTTTGTTCATTGCTTATTCCCTTAGCATCTGGGCGTGCTACTATTTGATGATGTATTTTGTAATGCTGGCTTTCCCTGAGACTGCGAATCTGGGATTTAGTGCCGCTTTAACGATTTTTGTGATCGGAGGTTTAGCGATGGCGGTGCCGTTGCCAGGTGGAGCCGGGAGTTTTCACATACTTGTGGCCACCGGACTAGTGCTACTGTACAATTTATCCCAAGATAAGGCCGTGGCTTTTACCTTTATTTTCCACGGTTGGCAAACCCTTGTTATCATTGCCGTAGGTGCCTTTTCCCTATTTCTCAGCCAATTTTTAAAAACGAGAAGTGAAAACATCAGCTAAAATTGTGGAGGCCAGTGATGCGGCCATTGAGGTTTGTCAATGGCAGAAAGCGGGGGATAAAGTAGTTTTTTCTAACGGATGTTTCGACATTTTACATCTCGGACATATTGATTATTTGGAGAAGGCACGTGCCTTGGGCGATAAGTTGGTCATAGGATTGAATACCGATGATTCGGTAAAAGTTCTTAAAGGAGAATCGCGACCAGTGAATAATCAATTATCACGCTCTCGAATGTTGGCCTCATTGCAGTTTGTGGATAGGGTGGTTTTGTTCAATGAAGAAACCCCTTATGAGCTTATAAAGCTGCTGAAGCCTGATATTCTGGTCAAAGGAAATGACTATTTGGCAGAAAATATAGTTGGTGCAGAAATTGTTAAGCAAAAAGGGGGAGAGGTAAAAACGGTAGATTTGGTACCGGGTTTTTCCACATCTTCATTGATTGAAAAAATAAAAAAAATATAGCGATGGGTTTAATTATTATCATGGTAGTATTCGGAATTATCAGCTTCGCTGTGAGTTCCAGATTAAAGAGTAAGTTTAAAAAGTATGCTCAGGTGCCCTTAAATAAAAACCTTTCGGGTGCCGAGATCGCACAATTAATGTTGGCAGACCATAACATTCATGATGTACAGGTGACTTCAGTACCAGGTAAACTTACTGATCACTACAATCCAGGAAATCGTACGGTTAATTTAAGCGAGGAGGTATATCACGGGCGCAATGCTGCCGCCGCTGCGGTAGCGGCGCATGAATGTGGGCATGCGGTCCAACATGCTACGGCCTACCGTATGTTAGAGTTTCGTAGTGCCTTAGTGCCGATCCAAAATGCGAGCGCGAAAATTTTGAATGTCATATTCATAATGATGCTCTTTGGATCTTTCGCACTTACTAATTTCATACCAACGGCATTGCTTATTGTCATTGGTGCCTATGGAGTTATGACCCTATTTTCTTTTGTTACCCTACCCGTGGAGTTTGATGCTAGCAAGCGTGCGCTGGCTTGGGTGCAGGAGCGACGTATCGTTACCGCCAATGAGTACGGTATGGCCAAAGATGCCTTGAAATGGGCGGCGATGACTTACGTAGTGGTAGCTATTGGTTCATTGGTGACATTGCTTTACTACATCAGTATGTTTTTAGGGAGTAGAGATTAATCTCTTTTTCTTAACAAATTGAAATTTTGACGGCTCGCAAACGATTGTGAGCCTTTTTTGTTACATCTAAAAATAATAAAAACGTCTATGAATTTTGAATTAACTGAGGAGCAACTAGCGGTTAAAGAAGCAGCCAGGGATTTTGCTCAAACAGAACTTTTACCCGGTGTTATTGAGAGAGATGAAGCGCAAAAATTTCCCGCTGAACAAATAAAAAAAATGGGTGAGCTCGGATTTATGGGTATGATGGTAAGTCCGGAATACAATGGGGGAGGAATGGACACGGTATCTTATGTTTTAGCTATGGAAGAAATATCGAAAGTAGATGCTTCCGCCTCAGTTTGTATGTCAGTTAACAGTTCGCTCGTCTGCTGGGGAATAGAAACTTATGGTACGGAGGAGCAAAAGCAAAAGTATTTGACTAAGCTTTCGACCGGCGAAGCAATTGGAGCCTTCTGTCTTTCCGAACCAGAGGCGGGTTCTGACGCTACCAGTCAAAAAACGACCGCTGAAGACAAAGGCGATTATTATTTATTAAATGGGACAAAGAACTGGATAACAAATGGTAATAGTGCAGATGTGTATATTGTCATTGCGCAGACCCATCCCGAAAAGGAACATAGGGGTATTAATGCCTTGATCGTTGAACGCGATTCGGACGGATTTGTGGTAGGCAAGAAAGAGGATAAGTTAGGAATTAGAGGCTCTGATACGCACTCCTTAATGTTTACCGACGTAAAAGTGCCTAAGGAAAATAGGATAGGCGAGGATGGATTTGGTTTTTCATTTGCCATGAATTCCCTCAACGGGGGCAGAATTGGTATTGCCTCACAAGCCTTGGGCATAGCTTCAGGAGCCTATGAGCTTGCTTTAAAGTATTCCCAGGAGCGCAAGGCCTTTGGGAAAGAAATATCGAAACATCAGGCTATACAATTTAAGTTAGCCGACATGGCCACACAGATAGAGGCCGCTCGCTTACTTTGCCTGCAAGCAGCAAGCTTGAAAGATCAGAAAAAGCCGTACGCGCAGGCGAGTGCTATGGCGAAGCTTTTCGCTTCAGATGCCGCTATGGAGATTACCGTGGACGCTGTTCAAATACACGGAGGTTATGGTTTTGTAAAGGAGTATCACGTGGAGCGGTTAATGCGTGACGCAAAAATCACTCAGATTTACGAGGGGACTTCAGAAATTCAGCGTATCGTAATATCTAGGTCACTTTTAACCCAATAAATTTACCGTCTGTAAAAAATCCTACTTTTCTTGAAATAGTGCATGTAAGTTTCATGTGAAATTTGTATCTTCGCTATCGAATAAATACAGCGCTTTAATGGAAGATTACAACAAAATAATTGAATCTCTAGGAATAAAGTATCTGAAGTCAGATAACGTCAAGGTAATAAATCCACTGACTATTGTTGATTTTAAAGATACGGAGAATACACTCATCCTTTTAAAAAAGGGCACAATTCGCTTTGGAAAAGACAAAGAACCGCTCAAAGAAGGGCATGCTTTGTTCATACCGGCAACACGAACTACGCCCTTACATTTTGGTGAAGTGAGTGCAAAAACTAACAAAGTAGATCTCGAAGAATTTAGCTTCAAACAAGCAGAGTACTTTCGTACTTCAAAGTTGAAGGAGATTACAGATAGTGTAGCCTCGGATTTCAGCATTGTCGTTTTTGAAACCAAGGTTTTTGATACGGTAAACTTCTTTACGGCCCTGGATATACCTGCTTTCGGGATGGAAAATGGCGCCATTGGTAGCCTAATTTATGACCTTATTACCGAAGAAAATAGGAAAAAAGAAGGCAACCAGCGGGTAGTAAAGCTGAAAACAGAACTCTTAGTTATTGAGGTCATTAGGCATTTGATCGATAACCAAATGTTTGTGGAGCAGCTAGCTACAAATAGCACCTACTTCAAAGACCCACGATTGATTACCTTATTTAAATATATCAAGGATAATTTAGGTGGTGAACTTACCAACAAAGTTCTGTCAGAAGTGACAGAAGTATCGGAGGATTATGTTGGTCAATACTTCAAAACGTTGACGGGTATTAATCCTCAGGATTACATAGAATACCAAAGAATGGAGTATGCGGTAAAACTCCTGAGAACCACCAAGATGAGTATTCGTAATATCGGGAAGACTTGCGGATATAAGGATACTGCTTATTTCTGCCGTAGGTTTAAAATGATGCACGGCATACCTGCGGGTAAGATGAGAAAAAGAGAAACGTTAATGAACGTTTAGCGACTTATTAAAATCGTAGATTATTTCAGAAACCTCAATCAAAAGATTGGGGTTTTTTTCTATGGCGTTACCAATTACTATAGTATCGGCACCGGCTTCCAATACTTGCTTTACGCGCTCAGGTGAGTTTATACCACCACCGACGATAAGTGGTATATCTATAGATTTACGAACATTCCTAATCATTTTGGAAGGAATACAATGCTTAGCTCCACTCCCAGCATCCATGTAAATAAGCTTCAGTCCTAGCATTTCTCCCGCCATGGCCGTACAGGCTGCTACCGAATCTTTATCCGGAGGAATAGGTTGGGTATTGCTCATGTAAGAAACTGACGATGTACTTTCCGAATTTACAAGCATATACCCGGTGGGTAGCACTTCTAAGGAGCTATTTTTGAGAATAGGGGCGGATATCACATGTTGACCAATCAAGAGGTCCGCATTTCTGCCTGAGATAAGGCTGAGATACAAAATAGCGTCGGCATAAATATCAATTTGCATCGTGTTTCCGGGAAAGAGAATGACCGGGATATCGCAAGAGGATTTAGCGGCCTTTATCACCTCAGGCAGCGAGTTATTTGTTAGTAAACTGCCACCGACGAAAATAAAATCCACATAGCACTCCTCTGCCATATGTAACAAATTAGTCAATGATTTCAAGTCCTGTACTTTATCCGGGTCAATGAGTAACGCCAAAGATTTTTGACCTACGGAACTCCGCTCGTTAAGGGTTTGTTGAATTGACCTTTTCATCAGATTCATTTTCTTCGAGATATTTTAATAGACGCTCTTTTGCAAGAGTCAACAAGAATACGGAAAGTTCTTTTAAAAGAAAGTGACTAATTTCAGATATCATTGAAGAATTTCCCTTACGCGCCTGTTGTTTTTTGCGGTGCTTTTTTTTCTGCTTTAAGAGTTGCGCGGATATTAAATAAGCTAAAGTTAAACCCCCTCCTATAAGCATTACTTTCGAAGCGATGTTTTTAGAATTTTGTACCCAGCCGTTAATCTCAGCCTGCAGTTCTTTTTTGTAGACCTCAGATTCTTTTTTCAGTACTTCAATATCAGGATTCCGACTCATGATTCATCTTATTCTTAAAAGCGCCGTCAAGCTTTTTTCCTATGCGTGCCTCAATTTTCAAATAATTTTTCGTTGTTAAGAACAAGAGAAAGAGTAACAGATATACCCCTGAAATAATGAAAAACCCGAAATAGGTATTGCCTATCCATGTACCAATTAAAAATCCAAAGCCTACATTCAGAAAAAGAAAAAAGATCAGTCCTAAAGCGCTTAGTATCGCCATAACCAGTGCCTTCGCCAGAAATTGGGAAAGGTCCTTTTTAATCTCAATTTTGGCTATCTCGATCTTTGATTCAACCAGCTTAAGCAGCTTTTCTACAATACTATCTAGCTTAAGAAAGTTTAGTATACCATTCTTGTCTGCCATAATTTATGAAAGTGAATTAAAGATAGTAATCTTTACTTTATGTCCACTTTAACCAGCTCTTCGTTGCGTATGAGTTCACCGTGAATGGTAAATTGCTTAGAACTCAAAAGCAGTTTATCGGTGATACTTATTTGGTATTGGAAGTAAGATGAGTCCTTGTCAATCGGATCGTAGAAAGTCTTTTTAAAAACCAAGACTGAATCTGCTGAAACGTCGTTGAAGTTGACCGAAGGTAAAATATCAGAAATACAAATATGATATTTTCCATTTTCGGCATCTTGATCGTCCCAGCAAAACCCTTCTTTCTTTATTAGATAAAAACGATCGTTTAAAAATAAAACATCGTTGTTACGATATATAGTGATTATGTTTTCACTGCTGCTTTTGTTTGAAAGAACAACGTCGCTTCCCCAAAAGGAGCCGTAGCGCTTATCCTTAGCGGCTACACTTATCACTTTTTTTTCTCTTTTCGACCCGTTTTCTTCAATTAGGTATGTGAGTTCTGTGATTTCCGTAGCATTTCTGTTAAAGTAAATAAGCGCGAATGGAACGATGAAAAAAGTAAATAGAATATAGCCAATACCGGCGAGGCGATGGTTCATAGTGAGTCTTCCGAAAGCCATCGCCAATTTGATCGGGATCAATCTCAAATATTTGAAAGGTAAAAAAACTAAAACGCCGATGGCATTTAACAGCAAATGGGTAATCGCAATGCTTATGGCCGCATTTGACTCCAAGAGAACAGCAATAAATGCTGTAATAGTAGTACCAATATTTGCGCCTAAAATGAAAGGCGTAGCGCTATCCAATGATATTTTTCTTGTGGCTACAAATGGCACAACCAAAGAAGTGGTAATAGAACTGGACTGCACCCCAGCCGTAAATGCCGTTCCCCAGAAAAAGGATTTAAAGGGATTACTGAAAATATAGTTTCTTAGCTTACCCTGTGACTCTCCTATAACTAACTTATAAATGGATGAAGACAGTAATTTGATAGAAGCAAAAAGTAAAATAAACGAAAGTAAAATACTAAGTAGGCTATTATGTATTAGCTCTACTAGGAAAGGTGCAGCCGCAAGACCTTCAAAGAGCTTGAAACCAAAATCTCCTGAAAAGGAATCACTATCTGAAGGCACGATAAGGTTGGTTATACCTTGCGCTGTAGAAGATACGAATCCGTAATAATACTCAAGTGGAAACAGTAGAATTACGATGAGGATGTTAAAGAAATCATGCACCGTACCAGCGGCAATAGCTTTTCTGAATTCATTTTTCTTCGTTATAAAACCCAGCGAGACGATGGTACTGGTCAATGTAGTGCCGACATTAGCACCCATAATCATTGGTACGGCATCAGCAATGGTAATGGAACTGGAGGCTACTAAAGCTACGATCATCGCGGTGCTGGTAGAGCTGCTTTGAATGATCGCAGTGATTAAAAGACCCAGGAATAGACCTATGAATGGATTTTTAGTAGCAAATATTAAAGACTGAGCGGCTTGCTCTCCTAAACTTCTAAACGCCTCTCCCATCAAATCCACAGAAAACAAAAAAACACCCACTATGAGCAGCACTTTTAAAGTGGCTACTATTATTTTTTTTTGCTGCTCCTGCTTACTCGTCAAATGAATGCGATCTAAGCCTGTGAAATTAGCATTTAGAACATTCTAATCATAAAGTCCATTGTGAAGCTAATATTAAAATTCACCTCAACGCTAACCCATTTTAAAATATCATTTGTATTTTCGAAGCTCCGCAAATAAGTAAATGGAGTTAACATAAAGTTAACATGAAGCTTAAATCGATTGAAGGGCAGTTGTTTAGATTTACTCATGCTCATTATCTTTTCCCACAAAGATGAATTTTGGCTTATATGATGCTCTCACTCTAATCGGTTCATTAGGGTTCTTCATCTACGGGATGAAGATTATGAGTGAAGGAATTCAAAAGGTTGCGGGTGCAAAAATGCGCCAAATCCTTCGGGTTATGACATCCAACCGTATTTACGGAGTAGCTACTGGATTTCTGCTTACCTGCTTAGTACAGTCCTCCTCGGCTACTACAGTGATGGTAGTAAGCTTCGTAAACGCAGGATTACTATCACTGACAGAATCTATCGGTGTAATTATGGGAGCCAATATTGGTACCACTATAACCGGCTGGATCATTTCCATACTCGGTTTGAAGGTAAAATTAGCGGATATGGCTTTGCCTATAATTGCTTTTGGCTTTCCATTGCTGTTTGCATCCCGAAATAAATTAAAATCCTGGGGTGAGGTAATCATAGGGTTTGCACTATTATTTATGGGTTTAGAAGCGCTCAAAGATGCCGTTCCGGACATCAAGTCTAACCCGGAAATGCTTGAGTTTTTGAGAGATTATACGGATTTAGGATTCTTCTCCACGCTCATATTTATAGGTATCGGCACTTTGCTTACCGTAGTGGTTCAATCTTCCAGTGCCACTATGGCCATCACAATTTTGATGGCTAATGAAGGTTGGATACCCTTTGAAATAGCCGCGGCCATGATCCTTGGTGAGAATATAGGAACAACTATTACCGCTAATCTGGCGGCCTTGGTTGCGAATTCTCACGCTAAGAGAGCTGCCAGGGCTCACTTTATCTTCAATATATTCGGAGTGCTGTGGATGCTTGTCCTGTTCAATTGGTTTTTGAAGGGCATTGATTCTTACATGGTAAATAACGATTACGATTCACCTTTCCAAAATGCCTTGGCTATTCCAATAGGATTATCTCTATTCCATACTACTTTCAACATCATTAATGTTACCCTGCTCGTAGGTCTGGTAAACTTTATTGCCAGCATGGTGACAAAAATGGTTCCGGTTAAAATGGACGAAAAAGAGTTTGGACTCGAATACATTTCTCGTGGTTTACTTTCAACTCCCGAATTATCCCTAGTAGAAGTGGCAAAGGAGATCTCTAAATTTGGGAAGATCACGGCGCGTATGTCTGGATTTGTTCAAAGTTTGATCGAGGATAAGAAAGTTAAGAACAGAACCAAAATATTGAAAAAGGTAAAAAAATACGAGGAGATAACGGACAAAGTACAATATGAAATAGCCGCTTACTTATCCAAGCTTCCTTCTTCAAAGCTCAGTAAAGAAAGTTCGCTCCGGCTAAGAGGTATGCTAGCTATCATAAATGATCTTGAGCGGATTGGTGATCTATTTTATCAAATATCTATTTCTGTAGACCAGAAGAACGAAAGTGAGAGTTGGTTTACCGCAGATCAGGTCAAAAACCTGCTCACGATGTTACGGAAGTTAGATGAAGCTTTTGAAATAATGAACGCTAATCTTTTACTCGAGTATAATAAAGTAAGCTTGGAGCTAGCGCTTGAAAAAGAAAGAGAGGTCAATAAGCTGCGTGATAAATTGAGGAGGAAGCACTTGAAGAATCTGGAAAAAGGAGAATATGATATATTAAGTAGCTTAATTTATGCTGACCTATACAGTCTGCTGGAACGCGTAGGAGATCATATCATGAACGTTTCGCAAGGGGTATCCGGCGAATTGGCAAAAGATGAAGAGGATTTGGAATCAACTACTTAACGCTGAAATGGCTTGCCAGGCCATCAGGCCAGAACCGATCTCTAAGGCACCTTCGTCAATATCAAAGGTTGGTGTGTGTACGTAAGATGTAATTCCTTTAGCCTCATTTCTGGTTCCTAATCGATAAAAGCAAGCGGGAATTTCCTGAGAATAATAGGAGAAATCCTCAGCGCCCATCCATAAATCAAGATCGACTACATTCTCTTCTCCTACGTATTTTACGGCAGCCTTACGGGCCTTTTCGGTAACTGTAGGATCATTTTGCAGAAAAGGGTAGCCTTCAGAAATAAATACGTCACATTCTGCGCCCATGCCTTTCGCGATGGATTTTGCCATCTCAGTGATTAGTTTATGACCTTTTGAACGCCATTCCTCATCCATAGCCCTAAAGGTGCCTGCCACCTTTACCTCATTGGGAATAATATTGGTAGCGCCTTTGGCTTCAACGTGACCAAAGGATAGGACGGTCGGTTTTTTTGGATCTGCATTTCTGCTTACAATCTGTTGTAAAGCCACAATAATATGTGAAGTGATCAGCACCGTATCGGTTAGCATTTCGGGAATAGCACCATGACCTCCGGTTCCTTTAATGGTCAGGTAGATCTCATCAGCGCTTGCCATATACATGCCACTTCGAAAACCGACTTTGCCCACAGGGATTAGCGGCATTACGTGTTGCCCAAAAATGGATTGCGGTGAGGGATTTTTTAATACGCCGTCCTTGATCATTAACGAGGCCCCGCCTGGATTTTTCTCTTCCCCTGGCTGAAAAATGAGCTTTACAGCCCCGTCAAATTCATTTTTTAAGGATTGAAGTATTCTGGCCGTACCCAGTAAGGAAGCGGTATGAACGTCATGGCCGCAGGCGTGCATTACACCTTCTTTTCTGGATTTGTAAGGCACTTCATTGGTTTCCTGAATGGGAAGGGCATCCATATCAGCTCGCAAGGCTATGACACGTGAATCAGGATTTCTACCCTCAACAAGTGCGGTTAACCCGGTTTCAGCGATGCCTTCCTTTGGCTCAATACCCAGGTCCCGAAGTTGATCGGCAACATATTTTACAGTATTGTATTCCTGATAGCTTAACTCCGGATTGGCGTGTAGATGCCTTCTGATTTCTATACTATCAGCAGCGTTTTCTGAGGCAAGAGACTTTATTTTGCCAATCATTGGATGTAAATCCGCTCAGGTATAATGAGTGCTAAAGAGAATTTACGTTTTAGCAAGGCGTAATCCTTTTGTGCTTCTAGTCTCGAATAATATTCCCCCACCTTTACTTTAAAATTTGGTTCTTCAAATTTTAGGGAGGGCTTCGCTCCTTCCAGAATCGAATAGACTTTTCCTCTCGCTTTGGTTGCTTCCTCGCTGTCTCCTCCGGAATACACTTGAATGGTGTAGCCATCTACGAATTGTTGGTCCTTTCGGATTACATCTATACTATCTAGAATAGCGTTTAACTGTGCTGTGACATCAAAAGTTGGTGCTACGGGCGGTTTTAAATCGCTGGTTGAATCGGCAGGAGTCGAATACATGGTGTCAGTAGGGTTTGGATAGGTAGGTCTTAAGTAAGAAAGGTCTTCCTTATATTTTTCG
>JBCCIX010000036.1:0-16695 GCA_039028075.1 Bacteroidota bacterium
CACTGAAACCATTTATTTAACGTTAGCGTCCAATTCTTCTCTTTCTCCTAATTCAATTTCTGTATCGATCAAGTCTATAAATTCTTCTGAAGTGGGACGCGGTGCATTTTTCAGTATGCTTCCGTCCCTTTTTAAGAGCATATACCGGGGTATTTCCTTAATTTCATAATCTTGAATAATACTGGAGTAGCTACCTATTCTGAGGTGTTCCCTATTGCGAAGCCCAAACCTAAGTTTCATTTTTTCCCATTTCTCTTTTCGATCGTCGACAGAAACATAGATAAATCTCACTCCCTTATTTGCATAAGCTTCTACAATTTTTTTAGACGCATTAAATTCTGCAATACAAGGTCGACACCAACTTGCCCAAAAATCAATGTATATTACTTCGTTTTTGCTATTCGTAAGAATGTCTCGAAGTTTTACATAGTCTTTCGAGATTTCCTCATACTTTTCGAAATCTAATTTCGATTTTTCTACAAACTGACCTTCAAGACTTTGATTCTTTTCCAAGTCCCTCTTTATCTTATGTTCTAAGGGGTTTTCCGTCAGCGTCACATAATTTTCCCAAAACAGAGGGTTGTACACATTACCTGCTAAGATCTCTCGGGTGATAGGAGTGTTCTTAAATTCACTTTCCTCACCTAAAACAATTTCATTAACCAATAATTCTATGTGGACCTTGTGTGTGACTTCCAAAGAGTCAGCGTCAATGGCGAAAATGTTATCGTGAACAACATTTGATAAATAATAGCCTGCTTTTCCTCTTTTATAAAACGTGCGGTCGAATGTTTGCTCTGAACCTACAGTTATATGGCTCTCTACCTTTATGAACGCATAGTCATCTGCCTCTATAAAAAATTTCCCTTTGTGTTCGACGCGCATTCCCTCCTTAAAAAAGCCCATTTTTTTCCACCAGGGCTTAGCCTGGAAACTGATGACAAATACCTCTTTTCCATCTGAATAGGTAACATCTTCTAATGTATACGTATAGTTTTTCATGCCTGAACGTAAGTATTTTACAGAGGCATGGAGGAGCATGTAAGGAATCGGCTTTTTCTGCCGGTTTTGATAAGCTGCTAGGTCACCCCCTAATACGCTCTGATAGGCAATAGCGGCATGTGTTTCCTTGATGAAAGTCTTATCGAAGGTTCTACGAGATTGCACCAATTGGATCGCATCATTTACAAATAAGTCCGATTTAGGTTTCCCGTAGCCTGTAGGTTTATAAACGTCAACAGCAGCTTCTATTAGTCTACCGTATAAAGAATCATCTTTACAATAATGGCGGTAAAAGGTTTTCATGGTAAAGGGTTCGGAGATAAAATTTTTATGAATGTTTTCAAATGCTTTTTTTACGATTTGAGAAGGATTAACCTTATTGGAATGTATCATTACCGTGTTTAAGACTTTAACATCTTCCTGCAAGACCACCTTCATATGAGGCCCACTTACCTCCACGGTTTTTGTTTTGTACCCTAGGCTTGAGATGCGTAATATATCACCGTCTTGAACAAGCAGAGAAAATTCCCCTTCTGAATTGGCCGAAGTACCTCGATAAGATCCGTAGATTCCTACACTGGCGTAGGGAATAGGGTCATAAGTGACGGCACTTACAACTTGCCCCTTAACTCTCGTCCTTTGACTGTAGGCATTTTGCGAAGATTGAGATAAGATTATGAGTAAAAGAGCCGATAAGAAACGTAAATACGATTTTTTCATGAGATCATTTTCTTGATGAAAAGATGTATTTGAGCCCTTGGGGTTGCCAAAAGCAAACCAGTTTAGTTCTACTATTTTAGGCAGCTAGCTCAGTATAACCTCCTGTAGCAGAAAATGCTTGCTTAGTAAAGTCCGATATTACAAAAGGCATGTACTCATTCTTCATCGATCGTAATCTCATGGATCAGGTATTTGCCTTCAGTACCCTTAATCCGAAAGAAGATTCTAAATGTATCAGACTTACTCACGTATTGGCCAATGGCAAAATGCAATCCGCCCTTTGAAGCGCCCTGATGAATGATCGAAAAATTGTCAGGAACGTGATTTTTGAAAAAGTCGCGCAACTCATATTCGGCCTGAGTTTTACTAAAAGGTTGAATATCCCCATCAATAGTGACATCCACATTTTGTGAAAAGTACTTACTTAATTCCTTGGAACTGCCGGACTTCATGGCTGTTTTTATACTCTCAACCACCTCGTTTTGAGCTTGTACTTCTAGGGCAAATACCAAAAACGCCACTAGAGTAGTATATATCGCCTTCTTCATTTCTATTAATCAATAGTAACCATTGACTAAAAACTGTGCCAATGCTACATTTTTGTGGAGACAAATTAAGACTATTAACACGGAGTTACAATTTAGTGTACCTTTTTGGTCGATATTATCGCGCTGACGAACGACTCAACAGATGGCCAAAAAAGACGGCGTTCATAAAAATTTTATTGGTGCCATACCAAAAAGCTCTGAAGTTGAGATTGTCCGTAAAACCAATAATACGGCCTCGACCGAGTGCTGAAATACCCACAGCGCTACTATTCTTTAGTTTCTCAAGATTTGGATCAGATATATATCCGCTTAGTAAGGGTTCAGCTGTGTATACAATAGGGTTTGAGAAAGGCTTATCAGACGTTTTCATAAATAGCTCTGAATTCCTAAAAACTGGCACTTCATCTCGATCATAACCATAAAGTAATGGATTAGTAAGATCCACTTTAGTATTAAATATGGCACCACCAATTTCCTGAGCACCGAAATACTTGCGGATATCGGAGTAAGGTCTGATTCGCGTGGAATCTTCAATCGAGGTCCTTTCAAATTGAAATTTGCCCATATTATTGCTATTCAGATAGCGCAAAGCACTTTTCGAAGCAACAATGGTGCCCCCTTTAGTAACCCATTCTTTGAGTTTGCTGGCAGATAGAGCTGAATAGTTGCCATTTACCATAATAATGGCATTATAACGGCTCAAATCGGCTCGGTTAAAAATACTAAGTGACAAAAGGGAAATATCGATATCATAACGCTGATCAAATAAATGCCAAACTTCTCCGGCTTCATAGCTACTAACGCCCCCTTCGACTAACACCGCTACTTTTGGTTTTCTGACATTGGCAAAATTCGGGCTGCCCAGGCTTACTCCTTTGTAATCTAATCCGGTATCAAAAGCATGCATATCTAAACCGTTTTCCTCAGATACGTTTTTAAGGTCAGTAAAAATTGCATTCGGTGTCTTGTTTTGAATGCCTACCGGAACCAGAATTGAACCTCTTTCAAACCTCTTTCCATTGGGGTGATAAAAGGGCTCATTGGCTACTTTCACTTTGTAATTTTTATTTAATAGCGTGTAAAGGGCTTTAGGCGTATAATAGTTGTAGTATTCAAATACATAGGCGTAGTCTGATTTGCCTCCAACTATCGCACCGGTAGGTTTCGTGTTCATATCAAACAGGTCTCCCAACAACCCAGGTGAATATGACTTACCGGAAATAGTTTGGTAATCCACCCCAAAAGCCAGGGGAAGAGTCCAGGAGGACACATCATAGAACAGACTGTCTTGAAAAGTGGTGTTTTTTTCAAACATCGCTTTAATTAGCCTGTACTGTGGTTGATTCAGCGGGACAACATAGGAGTCTTCGGCTGGGTACCGTGCACCGTTGATGTTAATCTCTTTGCTTGTTTTGTGCACAGTGATTTGATGTCGGGAAATCATTTCGGCCAAATGATAACTCCTTAATTTATCCTTCGAACTAAATACGTAAGCCTTGTTCACATCGCGTGAAGCCTCATTGACAGCGTCTTTATAGAAAGTCCGTTGATGGTCTAGAAAATCATTCTTCAGCTCATAAACTGCCTGTAGCGTAGACAGCGACGTAGTGAATTGATTTCGAATGGTGAATGGAAATTTTAAAATGCCATTTATTGTTTCTCGTGAATGACCCCTGGAACTTGCCTGTTCGAAAAGGATTCCCACGGCACCGTTGATGTCCGGGTAAGTAGAGCCTTTACCGTAATAGTAATCGTCAAAGCTTTCCCGGCTGTAATACAAGGAACCAATTTTATCCAAGGCGCGGGCATGGTATTCGCCCATTTTTTCGGTCAGCCGGTAATTGTTAGCCGGTGTCATGGGATTATTCCTGGATGGTATGCCCGGTTGAAAAAAGAACGTTGAATTACTACCCATTTCGTGATGGTCCGTGAGCACATTAGGTTTCCACTCGTGAAATAACCTGATTCTGTTTTTCGATTCCGGCAGTTGAGCAGGTAGCCAATCACGGTTCATGTCAAACCAATAATGATTCGTACGTCCCCTTGGCCAGGGCTCATTTTGTTCGGTGCTGTTAGGATCCGAAACCAGGTTTTTACTTCTTCTGGAGTTTACATGATGAGTAAACCGATTCAACCCATCAGGATTAAGACAAGGGTCAAGTAAGATGACCACCTTCCTGAGAAGGTTTTCGATCTCTTGTCCCTGGGCGGCAGCTAAATAGTAGGCAATAGCCAATGCGGCATTACTTCCGCTAGGTTCATTGCCATGAATGGTATAACCCATGTACACCACAGCGGGCATATTGTTTAGATCAAGACCCCCGGATTTTGAAGGATCAGTAAGGCTGACATGATCTTGCCTAATTTTTTCAATGTTCGATTGATTTTCAGGCGACGTAATGGTCAACAGCACTTGTGGGCGGGTTTCGAACGTTCTCCCAAATTCCTGAATCGAAATTCTATCCGAAGCAGCGGCCACTGCATACATGTAATGAACTAGCCGATCGTGACTGACGTGCCATTCTCCTACCTCATGTCCGATAACCGATGACGGTGTGGGTATTGAAGGGTCGTAATTCATACCCTCAGGAAGATAATATTGCAGATCAACCTTACTTTGGCTGAGACCCGTAATGGCAGTAACCGCCATGCATATCGAAGTAATTACAATTCGTTCAATCATCCATTTGTCAGTTTACTAAAGGGCGAAAATACACAGCATTCTTCACTAACATATAGCTCATTTTATAAACGGTTTGATAACTTAAACTTAACACAAAACTCAGTTTGGCGAGTTATTAATTGACTTGCTTTGCATCACTCATTATATTGAGTTTTTCTATTTACTAACCATAAACAATTATGATTAAACTTTTACGAAAGATTTGCTTTATGGCAGTTGTATCAATGGTAACGTGTACAGCTGTTTTCTCGCAAGGATCCACGACTTCTGCATTAAGCGGAACTGTGCTTGACTCCAAAGGGGAGGTGCTTATTGGGGCTACGGTTAAGGCCCTGCATCAGCCATCTGGCTCAATGTACGGTAACGCCAGCAATGTAGAAGGTAAGTACAGAATCGCTAACATGAGAGTTGGCGGTCCTTACACTATTACCGTCACGTATGTCGGTTATTCCGGCTACAGCCGTGATGGAATTTATCTCACTTTAGGGCAGACTCTAGAATTTAATGCAGTACTGAGCGAGGACGAACTGGTTCTTGAAGGAATTGAGATTGTGGCTGACCGTGATGCTATTATCGACGGTAATGTGACCGGAGCTGTTACGAAAATCAGTAAGGATAACATAAATACACTTCCTACTGTAGGAAGGGACCTTTCTGATTTTACGCGACTAACCCCTCAAGCATTTGTAGATAACGGTGATGACGATGGACCCGCAATCTCAATCGCAGGTCAAAGTAATCGTTACAATGCCATATTTATCGACGGCGCTGTCAATAACGACGTGTTCGGTTTGTCAGCACAAGGTACTAACGGGGGACAAACAGGGGTCAACCCCATAAGCCTGGATGCTATTGAACAAATTCAAGTAAACGTCGCTCCTTTTGATGTGACTCAAGGTGGCTTCACTGGAGGGGGAATTAATGCTGTAACCAGAAGTGGAACCAATACTGTTGAGGGTTCTGCCTACTATTTTTTGAGAAATGAATCACTAGCCGGGCAAACCCCACCAACACTGACTGACGATCCGACTGATCTTCCTGAATTTACGGCGGAGACCTACGGATTCCGCGTCGGTGGACCCATTATAAAAGACAAGCTCTTTTATTTTGCCAACGTCGAAATTCAGGACAACGTGACTCCACAACCTTTTGATATTAGAACAATTGACAATCCAGACACCCCTCAAGATGAGGCCGCTTTGGCTCAAGAGGATATCGACGATATTCGCAATTTCTTAAGTAATAATTTCGGTTATGAAACCGGTGGATTTAATGATAACCAAGGTACGTTAGAAAGCACCAAAATAATTGCCAAAATCGATTGGAATATTAATGAGAATCATAAATTATCGTTTCGCCATAGTTACGTGGATGCCGAAAATACGGATGGTTTTGTCAGTAATATAAATACCATACAATTTGAGAACAATTCTGAAGTTTTCCCAAGCACAACTAACTCCTCCGCATTAGAACTTAAGAGTAATTTTGGGAATAATTTTTCGAATAGTTTAATCCTTGGTTATACCACCGTAGAGGATGATAGAGGCTTTGCCGGTTCGCCGTTTCCTGATGTAACAGTTGAAGGAGGTGATGTAAACTATAGATTTGGAAGTGAACCATTTTCGACCGCTAACATATTAGAGCAAGATGTTTTTACCATTACCAATAATTTCAATTGGTTTAAGGGAAATCACACGGTCACAATTGGTACGCACAATGAATTCTACTCATTCACCAATTTATTTATAGCGCAGAATTTTGGAGCTTATCGTTACGAGTCTGTTGATGATTTACTGAACCAAGCTGAGCCTCTGTCTTATGTAAGATCCTTTTCCTTGGGTGATGGTATTGATGGGGATGCTTCAGGAGCGGCCGCCGAATTTAACGCGTATCAACTCGGATTTTACATCCAAGATGAATTTCAGGTTAATGACAAATTGAAGTTGACTGGAGGCCTTAGATTTGATATTCCAGTCATCACCACAGATCCAGCTTTTGCTGACGATGTTTTTGAAACAACGCTACCGAGGGTTGCTGAATTGCATGATTTGAATGGTGCAGAGCCAGGTCAGGTTCCGGATGCACAACTCTACTTTGCTCCACGCTTTGGATTTAACTGGGATGTTAACGGAGATTTAACGACTCAAGTGCGAGGCGGTTTAGGTGTATTTACGGGTAGAGTACCGTTTGTGTGGGCGGGTGGTCCATTTAATAACAACGGAACAAATGTAGGTAGAATTGAGCTAGACATAGACGATGACCCGGTTGTTCTTGCCAATGGAGATCCTGTCCCTTTACGCTCAGGTACCAATACCATCCAACCGGCAGAAGTAGGATTAGACCCTGATAATCAAATCCCTAACGGTCGACTCGAAATTTTTGACAACGACTTTAGATATCCTCAAGTATTTAGGGCTACACTTGCGATTGACAAAAAATTACCGCTCGGATTGGTAGGTACACTTGAGGGGATGTATACAAAAAACATCAATAACATAAATCATAGAAATGTTAACCGAAACCCTTTGAGTAATTATCAATTGGCTGGTGGACAGGATGAACGTTTAATGGAACAGGGAGATAGAATTGATTCAAGGTATACCGATATTATTCTAGTAGAGAATACAAACAAAGGTTACTCCTATAATTTGACTGCACAAATTCAAAAACCTTTTGATAATGGATTAACTGCGAGTTTAGCCTACACTTTTGGTGAATCATTTGGTATTAATGATGGTACGTCCTCTCAGCTAACATCAAACTGGGGAAGAATAGAGCATGCTGGGTCAGGTTTGGATAATTTACCACTTAGTCGTTCTGATTTTGATCCTGGTCATAGATTTAATGCATTCGTGAGCTACAGCAAAGATTATAAAGATTTCTTCGGCACCACAGTATCATTTTTCTTGAACGCTCAATCAGGACGTCCCTTCTCTTATGTGATTGATCAGTCTAGAGGTATATTTGATGAAGGAACCAGAGATAATGCACTGGTTTATGTTCCCGAGTCCATTGATGATATTAATCTTGTGGATTGGGATAACAGAGGAACCATTGTTAGCGCTGAAGAACAGTGGATAGCGTTAGATAAGTACATAGATAGCGATCCTTATCTAAGTACGATAAGAGGTCAATACGCCGAGAGAAATGGCGCAAGGGCTCCTTTCGAGACAACTATTGACTTTAAGATAATTCAAAATTTTTACCTAAAAACAGGGGAGAATAAGAATACACTACAGCTTTCTTTAGATATCTTCAATTTTACAAATTTCCTCAATGAAGACTGGGGTAAAGTATACAGTGTAGGTGGAAGCAGGGATTTGTACCGATTAGTGAATGGAGGAAGTCTTGGCTCGGGTGTTGCTCCTGAATATCAATACAGACTTGGGGATAACGCCGACGAATTCTTTGACAGCCGCGTTCGAGACACCGGCATAAATAGTGGAAGATGGCAGATGCAGTTTGGCGTTAGATACATCTTTAATTAATCCCGGTTAAACATAATTAGACATGAACAAAATATTTAAAGGACTTATAAGTTCAATCGTATTAACTGCAGCATTAGTAGCCTGTACGAACGACGATGCTGATGAAACAATTGAGCCGTTCAATACAATTGCCGATTTTGATTTTACGGTTGATTTTTTGACGGTGACATTCACCAATACTTCCAGTGATCCAATAACTGAAGACCAGGATTTTGATTATGTGTGGGATTTCGGTAATGGAATAACATCGACTGATGAAAATCCAACAGTTACTTATGAAAACTTTGGTTCATTCACTGTAACCTTGACTTTAAATGACGGACTTGCGTTATCTTCACAAACGGTGAATGTTAATCCACCAGAAGAAGATCCAGTCAGCTTTTCTGAGATTGAAAGCATTACCATCGGCGGCGAAGGAGCGGCAGAAATATCTGCATATGATGCCACTAGACAACAGTTGTTTGTGGTAAATAATGATGGTGGTTCTGCCATCGATATAGTTGATTTTTCAAACCCTTCTACTCTTTCTGTAATTGAATCTATTGATGCTACTATTTATGGTGATGGTGTTAATAGCGTTGCGGTATATGGTGACTTGCTGGCTGCAGCGATAGAAGCTTCTGATGCCACACAAAATGGAGTTGTCGTCGTATGGAATCTCAAGAGTCCAATTAGCAATCCTCTAGCTGTGGTAACTGTTGGCGCATTACCTGACATGGTCACGTTTACCCCTGATGGAAGTTACATTTTGGTTGCCAATGAAGGGGAGCCTGACGATGATTATTTGGTTGATCCTGAAGGCTCAGTTTCGTTAATAGATACTGAAAACTTTGTGGCTTTAACGCTGGGATTCAGTGCATTCAATAGCATGGAAGCCACCCTTGAAAACGATGCGTTTAGAGTTTTTGGTCCCGGTGCAAGTTTGGCTCAAGATGTCGAACCGGAGTACATCACGGTTTCCCCTGATGGAACGACAGCCTACGTGGCTCTTCAAGAAAATAACGGCCTTGCCGTAATCGACCTGGCATCCAAAAGCATTTCGGGAATCATTCCGTTAGGGCTTAAAGATTATTCAGAGGAAGGTAATGAAATTGACCCAACTGACGAAGACGGTTCTTACAATCCAATTGCGGTTAACGCGTTTGGTATGTATCAACCTGATGCCATAGCAGCGTTTGAAGTAGAAGGAATTACCTATATCATTTCAGCTAATGAAGGTGATGCTCGTGAGTACGAAGGAACACCGGGTTTTGTCGGAGAATCACGTGTTGGAGATGTGATGCTAGATGCAACTGCGTTCCCAGACGCTGTTACTTTACAAGAAGACGCTAATCTGGGTAGACTTAAACTAACCATCGCCAATGGTGATATTGATGATGACGATGATTTTGATGAGATATGGAGTTATGGAGCACGTTCATTTTCGGTTTGGAATGGTACCACAGGAGCGCTTATTTGGGACAGTGGTAACGAGTTGGAAATAGAGGCGAACATGGCAGGAATATATGATGATGGTAGAAGTGATGACAAAGGGGTTGAGCCTGAAGGGGCTATCGTGGGATATGTGTCCGGAAGTCCTGTAGGGTTCATAGGTCTCGAGCGAGTAGATGCAGTGGCGGTTTACGATCTATCTGATCCTACAGACCCTGAGTTTTTAACGATAATCGAGACTGGAGATGCTCCAGAGGGGTTAGTATTTATAGATGCTGCAAATAGTCCTACTCAACGAAGTTTGCTTGTAGTTTCGTCGGAAGGTGATGGAACGATCAAAGTATATGAGACACAGAACTAACTAGTTTAAGAATATTTAATTTTAAAGGAGACCTGGCGCCAGGTCTCCTTTTTTATGCTTTTTCAAAATGAAATTTTTCGATCGTGATATTTCTTGGCTCTCCTTTAACCAACGTGTACTTATGGAAGCGGCAAATCCTGAGGTGCCGTTATATGAAAGGATTAAGTTTTTGGCTATTTATTCATCCAATCTGGACGAGTTTTTCAGAGTAAGGGTAGCCAGCCTTCGAAGAATTGTTGAGATCGATAAGAAGAAAATTAACAAGAAATTTGATCAACCACCTAAGAAAATATTAGAACAGATTTTAGCTGAGGTTCATAATCAACAAGAGGAATTCGGCAAAATAAAGCGTGATCAAATCATTCCGTTATTAAAACAGGAAGGGATCTATTTGTACAGATCCGAGCCGTTGTTAAAGGAACATGTAAAGGCGGTCAATGATTATTTTGAGCACCACGTGAAAAACGTACTGCAGCCCATCATGCTAACCAATGGAGCTGAAGATATCCCCCATTTGGAGAATAAGGGTCTTTATTTTGTGGTTGGTAGTGAAAACGAAGAGTTAGGTTTAGTTAATGTGCCCTCAACGCTTCAGCGTTTCGTTGAACTGCCGGAAGTAGATGGTGTTCATTATTATATTGCGGTCGATGATATTATCAGAGAAAATCTAAGCATCCTTTTTCCACATTTCAAGAGTACAACAGCTCACAGCATTAAACTAAACAGGGATGCAGATCTTCAAATTGAAGATGAATATTCGGGTGATCTGGTGGCTAAAATTGCCAGGCAAATAGAAAAGCGTGACCTGGGAGCGCCCGCACGATTTTTATATGATAAGGATATGCCGGACCACATCTTACTATTTTTGACGAATACATTTAAGATTTCAGCAAGTGATATCGTGCAAGGAGGCCGGTATCATAACATGAATGACCTTTTCCAGCTACCTAACCCAAAAAGCCCTGAATTGGAAAATGAACCTCTTCCGGCACTCCAGGTTAAAGAACTTGATGAGGCTCATGACTTTTTCGAAATCATCGATAAAAAAGATGTATTGCTTCATTTTCCTTACCAGTCGTATGACTATGTTTTACAATTTTTTGAGGAGGTGGCTACGGATGAAAATGTAACGGATATTAACGCTACCTTTTACAGGATAGCTGCTAATTCTGCGATATGCAGGTCATTGATCAAAGCGGCACAAAGTGGCAAATCAGTGCGTGTTTTTGTAGAAGTGAAGGCCCGCTTTGATGAGGCCAATAACTTACAATGGGCCGAACGAATGGAAAAAGCCGGTGTAAAAATTATTTACAGTATTCCTGGCTTGAAGGTTCATGCTAAGGTGGCGTTGGTAAGTAGAAAAACCAAGAGCAGAAGAATAGTAAAATATGCTTATTTCGGAACCGGTAATTTTAACGAAAAGACGGCCAGGATATATGCCGATGAAGCATTGTTCACTTGTCAAGATTACCTGACCAAAGAGCTTGATTCATTATTCTCTTATCTTAACGACCAAAGTTCTTCACCGGAGTTCAACGAGCTTTTCGTCGCTCAATTTAACATACGAAAGCAATTCAGGGCACTTATAGCTAAAGAAATTGAGCAAGCCAGAAAAGGCGGTAAGGGTCATATTATTATGAAGCTGAACAACCTCGAAGACGAGAAGATGATCAGTAAGCTCTACGAAGCGAGCCAGGCTGGAGTCAAAATCGAGCTCATTGTAAGAGCTATTTGCAGATTAAGGCCAGGTGTCAAAGGAATGAGTGAACATATCACGGTTCACAGAATAGTGGATCGTTTTTTAGAGCATTCACGGGTTTTTTACTTCTATAATAATGGTGCAGAAGATATGTACTTGGGGTCTGCGGATTGGATGAGGAGGAATCTCTATCACCGGATTGAAGTTGTGTTCCCTCTGCACGACCCTGTTTTAAAAACGGAAATGATGCAGTTGTTGAAGACCCAGTTGGCAGATAACGTGAAGGGAACTTTGCTAAATCAAGATTTGAAGAATGTGCCCAATGAATCGAGCACCAAAAAAATTCGGGCGCAACACGAATTTTACAATTGGTTAAAGGCTAATAGCCCGGCTTAAATAAGATCATAGCGATGAGAAAAGAAAGGATGGATATTATAAATCCAAACATAAATACGGTGTAACTTCTCCGCAGCATTTTGTACTTCTTACCGAGTACTTTACCTAAAAAGTAAATATCCTTGATCATACTTCCGTACAGATAGTCAGCGTCTCGCATCATTTCTTTCATGCCCCACATATAATCTTCCAACTTCGAATTATGAAAGTTTCCAAAAAACAGAAGATTAGTCTTTTTATCTTCAATATCTTTTCTGGTGAATTCACCCGAAGAGATATTTGGACGGGTGGCCAATACGGCAAATACAATAGTAATAAGACATACGATTACCAGGATGAGACCCGGAAACATTAAATGAGGATAGTCCTCCAATTTTCTAAAGAGCACAGACACCAATACGGAGAGTATGATGGAGTTGATCGAAATCATAATATTGGCTTTGTTATCGGCCATGGCACTGAGCGTCAGGTGGTTTTTCGAGGTAATGCGAAACATGGTTTCTATCCCTCTATCTGGTTTTTGAATCTTGGTTTGCTCCACTTTGTTTTGAAGCTTAACCAATTGATTTTCAAGCTTTTCTACGTATTTACTGTCAACAGATCCGCCTTTTTTCAGTTTCTTAAGATTTTTTTTCTTTTTTGGCTCCAGCTTTACCCTGGCGTAATTAGTGAAGTAAGCATGTGAGGTCATAAATTCAAGTGTCACATGCCTCCATTCGTCCTGGTCGAATTTTTTATTGCAAATCTCAGAAAGCTCTTTACGCAGCTCCTCACTTTTATTCTCGAAGGCTCCCGAACTCAGATGATAGAGATCGGCATCGCACATTATTTTCCCTAATTCATCCACGGGGGATTGCGGCATTTCTGTGCTTTTTATGATTGTGGCGACTTTTTCTATTTTGTACTGATCTAAACCAAGTTCAGTCAGTTTTTTTTGCATAAGCTTTATGCTTTCGTCTTCGTGATGGTCATAATTACAGGTATACCCCAAATCATGATACCAGGCAGCAAGGCGCACAAGTTCTAGATCCTCCTCTGTCAAATTCGAATTTGCTCCAATTTCAGAAACGGCTTTGACTACTTCCCTGGTATGTTCAAGATTATGATAATAGTAACCTTTTGGCAGCTTCTCTAACAGCGATTCTGCATACTCCCTTGAGCTTTTAAGCAATGCGGTCTCTTCCATAGTAGCTAATCTAGTCATTTTTGACCTAATACGTGACGCTTGACATACGTTCGTAGATTCTAAGCTGTTGCATAATCACTCAGGTATTCGTAACGACTCGTCAACTTACCGTTGTTAGTAATTGTTGCTTTTTCAATTATTTGCTCCGAATCTTTACCGATAAGATGAGGCAGCACATTTTGAATTAGTTCTTTCCCAAAATCTTCGGAGGCGTTTCTCGGTAATTCGCAGGGAAGATTATCGACGGCCATAACGGTTATATTACCCTCATCACTTAGAGGAGATTCTACGGAGTCATCCGAGGGATTGTAATCATAAATTGGGTCATCGATGGTTGTTGGCCTTTTAGTGGAGGGGATAGAACCTTCAATGTCACAGGTGATATCGGAAATCACTCTAATTTTAAAATCTGAAGATGCTGCATCCTTAGGTGTGAATAAAACCGGAGCCCTAGGATCCCAATAAGCGCCGGCAAGTAAAACATCAGCCGCGTTTGCATATTTTAGAAAATCTCCAGTGTACTTTTCCGGATGATTGTAGAATTCTTTACGACTAAAATCAGCGCCGCTTTTTTCTTTATGATAATCTCTGGTATTCAGCTGTGTATAGACCGGCTCTGGGAAGTAATCATTAACAAATTCGCTAGGGGAAACATGCCGAATGTTCATGCCATTTAATACCTCCATAGCCCCTTTAGCCACCCTGCCGCCTCCCGTTAAGGCTATTTTAATCGCGGGTAGATCTACTTTGTCGTATTCGGTTTTCATATCGTCCAAATCAAAACAACTATGAGCAGGCCTTAGGTGGAATAGATTATATCTTTTGCCGTAGGTAAGAATACCATTATACGCTCCTACCAGCCCCGCGTAGCGCCCAAAAGCCACAATCCTCAAGTTGTTGGAATCGGTCAGTATCTCATAATCTATAAGCCGAATATTCTTTTCTAATACTACCCTTAGCAACTCTTTGTTGTAGGGTTGCTCCTTGATAGTATGCGAAAAAAAGAAATAGGTCTTGCTTGGAATCAGGTCATCGACGGGCACTTCTTTAACCCCGAATAAAACGTCGCAGTCTGAGACATCATCAACTACGTCAAGTCCCTGCTCTAGGAATTCGCGATCTGAAAAGGTTCGTACGTCACTTGATTGAATCTTTACCGTTATTCCCTTGAATATGGCCTCTATCTCTTTGGCTTGAGCGGGTGTAAAAGGAACTCTTTTATCGCTAGGTATTTTCCCTTCTCTAATGATGCCAATAGTTTTTATAGACATTATTGAACTCGTTTAACACCACAAATATACAGGTTAGGAGAAGGTTTTTAAGGTTCTGAAGTGCTCGTATTTTCATCGAAATTCCTTATCTGAGCTATATGTGAGCTTGAGACTGCAGATACTTAACCGGAGAAATATAAGTCATTGAAAAAAGATCTCTCCTTTTACGGCGGCTCAGGGTACGCGATAAAAGCTTCAAATCATATTTTCGGACGGATATATGTTGAAATCAATCTTTTTTTTCAGCGTCATGCTGATTTCAAAAAATAGGAAGAAGCAGCTTATTACGCTAACAGAAGGAAAACTTTAAAATAAGGCACATGAAACGTAGTAAGATCCCTCTCCCGATAGACCATATAGACCATCGGGATACGGGATGACCTATGTTTTGTCGTGTACTGAAACGGCGACTGTAGAAATTCAGTATGCAAGACGTGTTCAAAACAGTATTCGAGGTCTATTGGCTGGTTGTAGATGGTACCTTCGCTAAATTTCGATAAGGGAATACTAAAGATGAATTGAAATGAGCTGGCTCAAATACATCGAACGCATTTCAGCAGGCAGTATCTTTTGATTTTGCAAACTCTCCCGATTATGGTAGACCGGCCCCTATGATTACGTTCTTGTGCGTATTGACTTGCGTGCTAGGTAGAAATTATCAGCGCGAAAAAAAATTATCGAGAGATTCAGCCTACTATTTGTAGTTGCTCTAGCCATGTGCCCTGCTAGGCACTTCTGCAAAAAGAGGCCATTATTCATCATTCGTCTCTGGGTTTTGCTTCTTTTTACCGGATTTAAGATCCTCATAGTCTTCTCGCTCCTCTAACTTTTTATCCTCCACATTGCGATTCAGAAAATCATTGATGTCATCAATATTATAGGTGGCATTAATTTCACCAAATGAGTCGATCTTAATATTTAACCCATCTAACTCAGGGTTTACTTTAGGTTTTTCATTCTTGGTTTCGCTCTTTTTCTTTTTTTTAGGCATTATACTCTTGTTTTACTGGTAATTGATCTGCAGCTCTCTCGATTCTCAAATTTACCTCAGGTCCACCTAATAGTTCAATGATTTTCATCAGGTCAGGTCCACCCCCCTTTCCGGTAACAGCTACCCTAAGTCCTTGCATAATCTGCCCCAAGCCCATGCCCTTCTCAGTTAATACGTCTTCAAGTATCGATTTTGCCCTTGTGCTTGAGACGGATGCTTCGTTTGAAATATTTCTGCCAAAAGCAGAAATCACTTCTATCAACTGGGTAGTCCATTTTTTTCTCACTACCTTTTCGTCGTAGCTATCGGGAGGGGAAAACAAAAAATCACCATCACTCCACAGATCACTCAAGAAAGTCATCCTTTCTTGAAGTAGGACAGCAACTTCACGAACTTTATGCATTGGAAAATCTATTCCCCTGGTTTTGATCATATCTGAGAAAATGGCGGTTAGGCGATCAACATCCATTTTACGAATGTACTGTTCATTGAACCATTTCGCTTTTTCAATGTCGAACTTAGCTCCTGCTTTGTTTATTTTTTCCAGTGAAAACACAGGAATCAAATCACTTAACTCAAAAAGTTCTTGTTCGGTTCCTGAATTCCAACCCAGCAAAGCAAGGAAGTTAACCATGGTTTCAGGTAAATAGCCGGCTTCCCTAAACCCATTAAATTTTTCTTCTTGCCCTTGCTTATCCTTAAATAAACCATCGATTGGGAAAACAGGGTAACCATGCTTGTCTCCATCTCGTTTACTTAACTTTCCATTGCCATCCGGTTTAAGGAGTAACGGAAGGTGTGCAAATTTGGGCATTTCGTTTTCCCAGCCTAAGGCCTTATACAATAGTACATGCAGCGGTGCTGAAGGCAGCCATTCCTCGCCTCTTATCACATGACTAATTTGCATTAGGTAATCGTC
>JBCCIX010000037.1:0-16447 GCA_039028075.1 Bacteroidota bacterium
GGTTACTCTGACTGCGGTTATTGCTATATTTTGAGCTATCACTCTTTGATTTTGTTGAGGATTATGTTTTGCAAAAAAATCAAGAAAAGGCAATGGAGACATGCGCTTCAAACGAGGGCAGAAAGTGGTCATGCCGATACACCAAAATTGGTCTTAGAATCCCCGGTACTACGCTCAAGCCACCTTCATGGGTACGATACCGCGATATTTATATACCCTGAGATCAAAATGCTGATTTACAAAAGTCTTCATTCTAAGCTCCGCCAGCGCCGATTGCCTGCCTTCAGTATAAAAGACCGTAAGTTCAAGAACTGTCTTGACGAAATTAGGCTTTCCGCTAAATTCGACTAGCCATTCTTCAAACCTACTTTTCCAGTCATGGACGTATTTCTCATAGTGATCCCTGCCGTCAAAAAGTAATTCTAGCTGATTCTCACCATGTTTGTAACGATATATGCCTGCCAGATTAAAGTAAAATTCTCGGAGTCGACCAGTGTATTGGGTTTTATGCTCTCTAATCCGGCATATGGTATCATCAAGTAGACCTAATGGGTTAGCTTTTGCTTGATAATAGGACTTGACAAAGTTGATAAGATAGATCGTTAAGTGCTCTTCTTGATCGTGCTGAGCTTTTTCAAGAATATAGTTTTTATCAAATGGAAACAGTTTATTACGCACGGAAATTTCTAACGTTTTTCAAAGATAAAAAACTGTGGCATATTCGCTACATCCTCAACAGAATAGCAAATACTACCAAACCATTATTCATAGCGTGAACGAACATTCCGGTCGTAAGACTCATAGACTGTCTGGTGAGCCAACCCGTGGTTAGGCCGAATATGAAGTAAAAGATGAAAAGGTTGATGTTATCATGGACGACCCCGAACAGGGCGGCCTGGATGGTATTAGCAATACCAAAGTTCACATAGCGATTACATGATGTCAGTATTATACCGCGAAAAACTACTTCCTCATAAAAAGGAACGAAGATAACGATCAGCAGAAAGGTGAGAGGCGCGCCATAGCCATTTATCATGGCTACAATGCTTTCTTCAATACTTAAGGCAAAAGAAGTACCGCCCTCAGAAACCCCAAAAATAGTTATGGTAATTCCGGCAACCACACGTAACATAAGAAAGGAAACCAGGGCTTTGCCCAATGATTTTCTGATGTCCCAATCGCCAATAATCAGAGATTTAAGCGTGCTTCTTTGGATAAAGAAAAATGAACTCACCCCAAAAGCTATGATAAAAAATAGCGTTTCCCGAGCTCCTACCAGAGGCGATACAACAGTACTGCCGTCAATATCGTCCGTAAACCAGGATATAACTAGATTATACTCGAAGATGAACAGTGCCATAAAAGATACCAGCAGATAGAGTGAACTGATTTTCCAAAAGTCACGAAGCGTCCACTTGTAACTCAAAACCTGGAGCGATTGTGCCTTGGGCTTCAACACTTTTTGACTAAAGTAGATCGGTGAGATCCAGAAGTAGGGGAGAATGACTGCGGCAAGTAAAAAAGCCAGCAGGACCCCTAGGCCCAACATATCGCGCCATTTTATGGGCAGAAAGGGCGATTTGAAAATCAAAGAGGCTCGTAAAAACCCAACCGGATCATACTCATAACCCAGATCACGAAGACGTTGATACGAGGCATAGGCTAAAGTGTCTTCTGAGTATTTTAGATCATAGTCATATAATCTCCGAATAGGTCCACTTTTGTTCCAACTCTGGGTAGTGTCTTTTAATAAGAAGGTGCGAGCTTCTTGGACCAAACCATTTCGAAGGAAAGCGGTAGCAATGTCTTCGTTATTCTGCCAGCTTGTTGTGTCCCTACTTGCCCATTTATACGCCTTCAACGCATTTTCGTAGTCTTCAAGCTCCAATAGTAACTGGGCTCGTGAATTGATTTTCCAGGTAACCTCTGTGGAATCCATACCCGTCACCAGAATGGCAATGGCCTCCTCATTTCTGCCCAACTTTTTGAGCTGATTGGCCCTGAGGTAATCCAGGTTTAGGGTGTCATTAGCTAAGATGGCTAATTCAGCATTTTGAAGTGCCAACTCGGCGTTTTCCTGATAGCTGTTGAGTTCCGCCAGCCGTTTGTAAATTTTCCAGCGATCGATTTCTAGCCAAACTTTGGGTTCCAGATCTATCATTTGATTTATACTATCTAACAGATTAATGGCTTCGGTACCCCAGAGGTGTTCGGATCGGTAAAAGATTACGAGGGGCTCATGGCCGAATTCGATCAATAGCTTCAAATAGGCAACATCAAACTCATCTTGCTTTGGATTATATTCATCATAATCGCTGTAAAATGCCTTTTCGATAAACTTACACCTCTCAATATGCATCTTAACATCCTCATGATTCTGTTCCAGATATCGATCGTAAATAGCCAGGTATTCTTCGTATTTAACTTCCCTGGCGGTGCCAAGTAACCGTTTGTATTCGTCATGGGGTTTGGGGACCGGTTGGGCCTCGACGAATGAAACCATGGAAACGAATACAAAGAACAATAAAAACTTGCCAATAGGTTGTCGGTTCATGACAGAGGAGAATCGGTTTCCTTAGCCATCACGTTGTAGACCATTTTATCCATGAATCCCGGAAACCACTTGTTTAGCAATACGGTTAGTTTTCCCTGGAAAGTCAGTACCACATATTTTTTTCTTTTTACCGTGGCTTTGTAGATATGCTTCGCACATTCTTCTGCCGTCATCATTTCTTGCTCCGCCCTTGGTGATTCCCCCTGCTGCGAACCATCTGCCGTTAGGGATCTTTTACGAATATTTGAGGTGGTAAACCCCGGGCAGGCCGTTAGCACGTGCACGCCAGTTTTCAACATCTCCGTTCGCAGCACTTCTAAAAACCCCTGGAGCGCAAACTTAGAGGCAGAATAGCCTACACGCCCAGGTAGCCCTCTAAACCCGGCAATTGATGAAATACCAATAACGGAACCTTTGTTTTCAAGTATGGAAGGAAGACAATATTTTGTAGCGTAAAGTACTCCGTAGAAGTTGATGTCCATTACTTTTTTTACTACATTCAGGTCTACATCTTTAAAAAGGGCACGCATGGAAATTCCGGCATTGGCGATAAGTATGTCAATCCTTCCGAACTTTTCCAGTACAAAATCCGCCATAGTCTTATTGTCTTCTTCTGAACTGGCATCCGCCCGAAAACTGTCTATAGTGATTCCTTTTTGGGACAGTTCATCTGTAGTTTCCTTAAGTGCCTGTTCATTTCGGCCAGTGATTAAAACCTTAGAACCCTTACTGCCAAATTCTTCCGCAAGGGCTTTTCCAATTCCCGACGATCCTCCGGTTATAACGACCACCTTATCTTTCATATACTGATTTCTTAAGGTCGCTAAATTAGTGAAAACAAGACTACAAAAGGCTCCGTGACTTTTGTAGTCTTTCAATTAGCTTTACGCATGCTTATTTTGAGGCTACTTTCCCGGTTGCCCATGGGAGGATTGTATTTTCTGGCGGATTTTATTTTTGTATTGGCCTACTACCTGATAGGTTACAGGAAAAAGGTAGTGAAAAAGAACATCAGTAATGCATTTCCTGAAAAGACGGTGCCAGAACAAGCGAAAATCTGCAGGGAATTCTACCGACGATTTTCAGAGTACCTGGTGGAAACACTGAAGGCTATAAGTATTTCTAAAGAAGAATTATTAAAACGGGTAAAGTATATAAATGTACCGCAAGTACAGCCTTACGCAGATGCGGGCCAATCCATTATCGTCATAGCCTCACATCAATTTAACTGGGAGTGGGCCTTACTTGCCGGCTGCCTGGAATTACCATTTCCCGTTGATGCGGTCTATCAGAAGCTAAGAAATGAAAACTACGATTTACTAATGTTGGAAACCAGAGGTAAGTTTGGTGGTCAGCCTATTGAAAAAAGCAAAGTACTCCGGGCCATACTTAAAAGTAAAGACAGGTTGAGAGCGTTGGGAATCGTTGCAGATCAGTCGCCCAGACGGAGTTCTCCAAAATACTGGACCACCTTTTTAAATCAAGAAACAGCATTTTTTCTTGGGGCCGAGCAAATAGCACGTGCGGTAAATTATCCTGCCTACTTCTTTGCCGTCAGACGCCTGAGAAGAGGATATTATACTGTTAAGCTGGAACCTTTGACAAAACCGCCCTATCCAAAAGACGATCATTCTCTTTTGGAAAGATATGCCAACGCCACTGAAGACTTGGTGGCATCAGACCCTGCAGGTTACCTGTGGTCTCATAAAAGGTGGAAGCTCAGGCGAGAAGAGAACGAAGATTAGGTAAGGATGGACGCGATGTCATCTTTAGAAAGGCTTTTTACAAAACTCTCTTCTGTAGTGATAAGATTCTGTGCCAGGTTGCGTTTGTGTCTTTGCAATTCGAGTATCTTCTCTTCTACCGTACTCCTGCTTATAAATTTATACGTAAAAACCTGATTTTCCTGACCAATTCTATGCGCTCTGTCAATCGCTTGTGCTTCAATAGCAGGGTTCCACCAGGGATCAAGGATAAATACATAGTCTGCCTTGGTCAAGTTAAGGCCCACGCCACCTGCTTTCAACGAAATAAGAAAAACGCGAATACTCTCATCGTTTTGGAACCGCTCCACTTGTGCTTTTCTATCTTTGGTAGACCCATCTAGGTAGGTAAAGTCGATGTTCATGTCTTTCAAATGCTCTTTAACAATGGACAAATGCTTTACAAACTGACTGAAAATCAATACATTGTGCCCTTCGCTAATTGCATTATCAAGCATGGAGATCAAATCCCAGAGTTTACCGGAAGCCCCTTCGTAATCTTGATCTACCATCTTGGGATGGTTGGCGATTTGCCTGAGCTTAGTAAGACCCTGAAGCAAGATAAGTTGCGATTTGTTCAAACCTTTTTCCTCAATATTTTCGAGTATCTTATGTCTGTAGAACGATTTCACTTTTTCATACTCTGCTTCCTGATCAGGTAACATACTGCAGTACTGAATATTTTCTATTTTATCCGGCAGTTCGGTAGCCACTTGTGATTTGTTTCTTCGAAGTATAAATGGCTTAATGATCGAATAGAGCTTTTGCATCTTGGCCTGATCTCCCTGCTTTTCTATTGGCGTTAAGAATTCGGTTTTGAAAAGCTTTTGGCTACCAAGGAGCCCCGGGTTGATAAAGCTTATTTGCGACCATAGGTCCATGGTACTATTTTCAAGTGGGGTACCCGTGAGGATCAGGCGGTTGCGGGTATAAAGATCCTTTACTGCTTTGGCAATATTGGAGGTCGGGTTTTTTATGGCTTGAGATTCATCTAGAATCACGTAGTTAAAATAGTAATCACATAAAATATCGATATCTAACCTTACAATCCCGTACGAGGTAAGAATGATATCGTACTTAGCAAACTTTTTAGGGTTTTTATCGCGATTGGTTCCGGTGTAGGTAAAAACCTTAAGCTTTGGTGTAAACCGTTCAGCTTCCATTTCCCAATTATAAATAAGGGAAGTAGGCATCACCAATAATGAAGCCCCTTCGGCACCGGCTTCTTTTTCCGCCTGCAGGAGTGCCAGAGTTTGCACAGTCTTACCTAGACCCATATCGTCAGCCAGGCAACCACCAAATTTGAAATTATTGAGGAAGCGCAACCAATCATAACCTGCTTTTTGGTATGGCCTAAGCTTTCCTATAAAACCTTTTGGAGTATCAAATTCCTCAATGCCTTCGAAGCCCCTCAGTGCTTCCAGCTTACGACTCATAGTGACTTTGGCGAGGTTGCCGTTTTCTAAATCCTTAACCAGCGCAAGATGGTACTTTTGCAAGCGAGGTGTCCCTTCCTCCGTTTCGTCCGCAAATGAAAAAAGCTCGGCGTATTCTACTAGCCAGGATTCGGGAATGACGGCTATCTCACCATTAGGTAATTCGAATTCAAGCTTTTTCTTGCTGATCATTTTTCTAAGCTCCATGAAGCTCATTTCGTAATCACCAAACTTGATCATGGCATGGATATCGAACCAATCGATGTTTTCTTTTACCTCAATACTTATTTTATATTCACCGATAAAGTATTTTTTGGCACCTGCACTTTTTTGAATGAGGGCTATGTTCCACTCTCGAAGTTTGTCCCGCATAGCATCTAGCCAACTAAAAGCGGTGGTTTTCTTCAAAGCAGCTTTTGAATTTTTAATAGTAAGACCATTCTCCGCTAAAAACTTTAATACCTCCTTTTCTACGGTAAGCTTGCGTTTTACACGGTGGAAAATATAACTATCCTCCTTTTTTTCCACAGAAACACTCACCGGATCAAGATGGTCCGCCCTGAATTTGAAAGGCCCATACTTAAAAGCTAATTCAAATACGATTTTACCCTCGGCCAGCGCTACATCCTCACTACTTTCGTAAAGGGCTGAGGTGCGATTAGTAGCCAGTTCTGAGATATTGAGCACGGCTTCAGGTTCATACCTTTCACTGTTGATTTCGAAACCTTTGGCATAAACATCAAAGGAAGCAATAAGCGGAGCTACAAATTTGTTGTAGTAGGTTTCCTCCACATTTTTGGGGATGACGATAAATTTTTTATTCAAAAAAGGGATAATTTTCTTACCGTCAATCTCTTTCTCAAAAGAATATAACTTGCCGGCATGGACTAACCACGCGGGTTGCTTGCAAACGATAAAAGCACCCTTATATTGAAAATCTACTTTTTGGCCATCATATTTAATGGTAGGGAAGTAGTGTGTATTGTCGGCATTTCTTCTAAAATGAAATAAAACTGTCGCCTTTTCCTCAAGCACTTCAATGTGGCGCCAGGCGGGTTCGCCGTCATTCCCCATTTCAAACAGCATTTTCCCCCGTAGCCGGTCAAGTATTTCAGCCCTTCTACGTTCCAGGTAGAAGTCTATTTCTTGCTGTAGTGCCTCATTACCCTTCTCTTTATCATACACTTTAAGGAAAAACTCTTCAGTTTTTATCGATTTCTTAAAGAATTTCTTTATCACGTACTCTTGCTGAGTTGCATCCATTATATCGATGAGATCGAAATCGGTTTCATCTAATCCGTGGGCAAATTCGGAAGCATTTTTGGATGAAATATTCTGGTGCTGCAAAGTCAATTTACCCTTCTCATCGAGATGAATCACAAAAGATTCAAACAGATATCCCAGATACTCGTGTTGATATAAAGAGTAAATAATTTGAAAGGGCTGAGTGGCGGAAACCTTCATAGTTTAAAAACAACAGAATATCTAAACTACGTATTTTGACCCATTTACGCCTACAGGAATAAGACACTTTTTTGACAAAATAAATCTCATGTATTTTATTAGGATAGTTTGCATCGATTATAGACCGTTGTCGCTTATAAATAATGTCCCGAATTGTATAAAGTGGCCATTTTAGCCGGCCGGTAAGAGATGACAAGGGTTATAAAAATTAAACTGAGTGCAGTCATTAGAAAATCGGTGATTTTCATTTTCACAGGATAGTATTCCATCACCGAACTTTCCATTCCCATAGATACTAACCCTACGGTTTGCTGTAGCCAACAAATAAAGGCACCCAGTAAAAGCCCTATGGAGGCTCCTCCTAATGAAATAATGGCGCCCTCACCCAAAAATATGCGGGTTATGAGTTTGTCTGAGGCACCCAAACTGTATAAAATTGATACGTCTTTTCGCTTATCAATAGCGAGCATAGAAAGGGCAAAGAAAATGTTAATTGCCCCCACTGCCAATATCATCACGAAAGCCAGGAAAACGAAAAATTTCTCAAACTTAAGCAGTTTATAAAGATCTGCATGTTGCTCTTTATTGTTCAACACTTTAAATTCATTTGCCAGTACTTCTTTGATTGGCTCCTGAACTTCACTGATCGAATAATCTGGTTTGATCTTAATTTCTAAAGCTGTCCTACGATTCTCATACTCCAGCAGTTTTTCGGCAAATTTAATAGGTACGAAAACGTAATTGTCATCGTAGCGCTTTTCAACGGCAAAGCTACTACTCACTAAAATGTTGTTTTTTGAGTATAGCTTGCTGGGATCTAAAGACCCTGATTTAGGCTCTTTCACGTAATAGACTTGCAAAGGGCTGAGGTACTCGCCAGGAACAATGGAAAGCATGGATTGAATTCCGGCACCAATAATAGCGTAGTTAATGTCTCCTTTTTTTAGTCTAAGTTCGCCGCTTATTTGCGCGTGGTCTGCGAAACGATCTTGATCTAAAAAATTATCGCTAACCCCTTTCATGGTAATGACCATATCTGACTGACGATAACGAACATAGGCATAGTCCTCTATTACCTCCGTAATTATATCTATTCCTTTTATTGCACCTAACTTTTCCTTTAAATCGTCACTGTACCTAAACGATTTGCCTTTAGCTGCTTCTATCTTTATTTGAGGGTCAAAAGTGCTGTAAATACTGCTTATTAAATCACCTAGTCCGTTGAAAACCGAAAGAACTATCACCAACGCTGCCGTGCAAAGCGCAACTATCAACATTGAGATAATAGATATTACATTGATGAACGTTTTCTTTTTAGAAGACAAAAAATACTTTTTGGCAATGAAAAATGAGAGATTCAAAATAGATCAGATTTCGTCCTCTTCTTCATCTGGAATATCCAGAGCATCTATAATTCGGTCTATTTTAGTGGCATTTTCTTCAACGTCGTCAAGGTAGAAAATAAGTTCAGGTATTTTTCTTACCTGCTTACCAATGAGTCTGCCGAGCTCCCTGCGGATCTCATTTTTGTGCTGGTTTACAGCATTTAATTTTTCTTCGGTATCTTCTACCAGAAGCATAGATAGATAGACTTTGGCGATACCCAAGTCAGGACTCATTTTTACATCTGCTACTGTAATGAACGTGTTGCTGAATAGGCTCATTTTATCTTTTTGAAAAATAGTGCCCAGATCGCGTTGGATTAACCGGGAAAACTTTTGCTGACGAGTAGTTTCTGACATAGAGCAAATATCCGATTAATTTGGCTTTTTTTATATATTCGCCAGAGTGCCCGTTTGAGATAATAATCCAGTTTACTTTTGCTAGCATTTTTCCGACTTAATGACCCCTATCGCCTTCTAGTGATATTTCTGCTACTTCTGGCAGTCAGGCTCCCTGCCTTGATTGGTAATTACGACACTTCAGTTCAAGAACTGAATTTTATGCTGGTAGGAGAAAAAATGGCCGCTGGAGCTTCCATGTATTCCGAGATTTGGGAAACAACCTCTCCGCTTGCAGCCGCTATTTTTGGCATCATCGATTTTCTTTTTGGAAGATCACAAACTGCCTATCTTCTGATCGCGTGGCTATTTGTTTGTGTTCAGGTTTTCTTATTCAACCGCTTAGTGCTGGTAAACAAAGTATATAATGAGAATACCTACGTGCCTGGGCTGGTTTACGGTGTTTTAGCCTCGTTGCACGCCGACTTTTTTACCCTGACACCCATGTTAATGTCGGTTACGTTTGTTTTACCCGCATTAAATAACATTTTTAGGCACATCGAAATTCGCGCCAAGCGCGATGAACAAATACTTTATATAGGTCTTTATATGGGCTTGGCGTATTTGTTTTATCTACCAATGATTGTGTTCAGCGTGGGGGTATTGCTAGTATTTATACTTTTTACCGGTACAGTTACCCGACGCTACATAATGCTGATCTATGGCCTACTAGTACCTATGATAATGACTTCATTCTATTATTTACTACTCGGAAGATGGCAGGACTTTATAGTGAGCGCGCTGCAGCCGCTTTTTAAAGGTCAACTACATTCGTATGTTTCGTATAAATTTTTGCTGGTGATCTTAGCTGTACCCACCCTATTTTTAGTGATGTCTTTTTTTAAAATGGCAGTAGCCGGCCGTTTTAACAACTTTCAGGCAAGGTTGAACCAGTCTACCTTTGTTTTTTTGGTATTTGCGGTGTTCACCGTGATTCTAAATGATTTAAGCGCACCTAATGCATTCTATGTCTTAGTTCCATTTTTAAGCTATTATCTCAGTCATTTCTTTTTGTTGATCAAAAGAAGATTTTTTGCTGAAATTGGTTTTGCTGCCTTCATCGTCGCTTTAATAGTCTCCAATTATGGAGGTATTTTTACTATTATCGATCTTAAGGATAAGTCATATGCACAAGAATACTATTTAGAAGACCGAGAGTACCTTCAATACAAAGACAAAAAAATAGTGGTCTTTGGAGATAATTTGAAACCTTATCAATATGCTAAGTCAGCTACTCCTTTCTTGAACTGGAAAATAGCCAAGGAAGTGCTTCAACGTCCTGATTATTATGATAATTTAACACTTATCCTCAAAGGTTTTAAACAAGACATGCCCGAGATTATCATCGATTATAACAGCGTGATGCCCTCTCTGAGAGAACGAATCCTTCCGCTCAAAGAAGGGTACCAATTAAAGTCAGCCGGCATTTACGAAAAAACTAACAGCTGATTTTATTGACCCTGCGCGAATGGCGTCCACCGTCGAAAGCTGTAGTTAAAAACATTGTAACGATGTCTTTAGCAAGACCACTTTCAATAAACCGGGCCGGTAGGCAGACGATATTGGCATTGTTATGTTGTCTGGCCAAGGCGGCGAGTTCTACATTCCAACAAATCGCCGCGCGGACACCAGCATGTTTGTTGGCAGTGATCGCCACGCCATTTGCACTCGCACAAATGAGTATGCCTAGATCAAACTCACCTTCCTCCACTGCACTAGCCACCGGGTGGGCGAAATCAGGATAATCTACAGACTCTGGACTGTACGTGCCAAAATCTTTAGATTCGTGCCCTTGTTCTTCCAGAAGGTCGATCATTATCGCTTTATATTCAAACCCGGCATGATCACCGCCTATTGCTACCTTTGACATTATTTATATTTTACTTCTTCAATTAATTCTTGCTTTCTCTTTTTTCTTAGCACCCATCCGGAGATTAAGATACTAAATTGATAGAGACCAAATAAGGGAAATGCAATCAAAAGTTGACTTAAAGGATCAGGTGGTGTGAGCATAGCACCCAAAATCAGAATGACCACTACAGCATGTTTTCTATAGGCTTTCATCAAGCTTGGTGTAACTATTCCTATTTTAGACAAAAAGTACACCACTATAGGTAGCTGAAATAAGAGTCCACTCCCTAGAACAAGAGTACTAAGAGTAGATACGTAAGACGTAATATCGAATTCATTTTGAACCAGATCGCTCACTTGATAGCCCGCCAAAAAATTAACGGCTAGAGGTGCTACAACGTAATAGCCAAAAAGTACGCCCGTCAGAAAAAGAAAAGAGACGGCAAAAACCGAACCGCGAGAAGCAGATTTCTCTTTGGTGTAAAGACCAGGACTTATAAAGCGCCAAAACTCCCAGAATACGTAAGGAAAGGCCACGATGATACCAATGACGAAAGATGAGGTAATGTGCATGGTAAATTGTCCGGTCATTTTACGGCTTTGTATTTTAAAGTCGAGTTCTGTAATACAAAGTGCAGATGAGTCAATCAGCTCACTAACCTTGCAGAGCATTTGAAAGGTCCAAAAATCCAGTTGGGCAGGCCCAAAAATGATAACCTCAAAGATGTAATCTACACTAATAAAAGCACCAATCGAAAAGAGAAGTATGGCTATGACCGACCGTATTAAATGCCACCGGAGTTCCTCGAGATGATCGAGAAATGACATTTCCTTTTCTTCCGGCTGATCAAGTGGAGCCACGGTTTACTGGTAAAGTGGGAAACCGGACATCCATTGGTTAATCTGCCTTTTTATGTCACCAATAAGTTCCTCATTTTCACCTGCCATTAGAGTTTTATCTATGTAGTCGACGATTTTAACCATATCCTCTTCTTTCATGCCCCGCGTGGTTACCGCTGCGGTACCCACCCTCATTCCGGAGGTGACAAATGGTGATTGTGTGTCAAAAGGCACCATATTTTTATTTACGGTAATATCCGCTTTTATTAATGTGTTCTCGGCCAATTTACCCGTAAAATTCTTTGAGCGCAGATCGATTAAGATGACATGATTATCAGTACCTCCGGAAATTACTTTGTACCCTTTTTCAACAAAGGCTTGGGCCATAGTTTTTGCATTTTTGACTACCTGCACTACATATGACATGAAATCATCAGTCAGCGCTTCTTGAAAGGCTACCGCCTTAGCGGCAATTACATGCTCCAGAGGTCCACCTTGCGTTCCCGGAAATACCCCGGAATCGAGCAGTGAAGAGATTTTTCTTATCTCCCCCTTGGGACTTTTTAGACCCCACGGATTGTCAAAATTTTTACCCACCATAATCAAGCCACCGCGGGGTCCTCGAAGTGTTTTATGCGTGGTTGTGGTTACAATGTGACAGTATTCCAAAGGATCATTTAACAAACCTCTGGCGATAAGCCCGGAGGGATGAGATATATCTGCAAGAAGGAGTGCGCCAATTTCATCGGCGGTAGCTCTTAAACTCTCATAATCCCAATCGCGACTGTAGGCAGAAGCTCCACAGATAATTAAGTTAGGTCGCTCTTTACGAGCTTTTTCAGCTACCTTGTCCCAATCAATTAAGCCAGATTCCTGTTCTACTCCGTAAAAGTGAGGTTCGTACAATTTTCCCGAAAAATTTACAGGTGAACCATGAGTCAAGTGACCGCCATGTGACAGGTCAAATCCCAAAATTTTATCACCCTTATTCAGAATAGCGAGCATTACAGCGGCATTAGCCTGGGCTCCGGAGTGTGGCTGTACGTTAGCCCAACTGGCTCCAAATAAGTCTTTAACCCGCTCAATAGCCAGATTTTCAATCTCATCTACCACTTCACAGCCGCCGTAATACCTTTTTCCTGGGAGTCCTTCAGCATATTTATTGGTGAGCACTGAGCCCGCAGCTTCCATAACCTGTGGTGAAGCAAAGTTTTCTGAAGCTATTAATTCAATACCGCTTTCTTGACGGTGTTTCTCCTTTTTTATGAGATCAAAGATTTCATTATCTCGCTGCATATTGGATTTTAAAATAGAGTTCGATTGTAAAGCGGCAAAAGTAGTGTAAGCCTTAGAGATTATCAATATTGGTGAGAACGCGATTTAATATTTACTTTTAACAAAAAAGAAAATATGAAACGCTTCAAATTAGGCTACTTAGGGCTATTAGTTTTTGTTGTTTTAAGCTGTAGCAGAATGCTAGGAGAGAGGGGTAATGGGGTAGTAGTTACTGAGGATTTTTCTATTGAAAACTTCGATAAAATTAATGTCGAAGGCAGTTTTGAAATTCGTCTTGAAAAGAGGGCAACTCCGGGAGTAACTATTACTACAGACGACAATCTATTGGATTTCATTTCAGTGACTAATGAAGGAGATCGGCTCATCCTGTCCACAGATAGAAACCTGCTTAGTGAGGATGGCGTTCAAGTTGTGATTGGATACACGGAACTTCGGCGCATTTCGGTGGGAGGTGCGGCCTCACTTGTTTCGGATCAAACTATCACAGAGGATTACCTTGATTTAGAAATGTCCGGGGCAGGTGCAGTAGAATTGGATTTGGATATGAAAGCCCTGGAAATTCGCGTTTCAGGTGCAGGAGCGATGGAGCTTACCGGCCAGGTGATTGAACAGCGTATTCGAATGGATGGAGCGGGGGGCTTAGATGCGAGCGACTTGGTAAGCGAAAAATGTGATATTGAAATTAGTGGAGTGGGTGGTGCGAGTGTTCACGTTACGGAAATCCTTACGGCAACCGTCAGTGGGGTAGGCGGTATTACGTATCGCGGTAACCCGGTAGATGTTAGGAAAGATGTGTCTGGCATTGGAACTGTAGAGCCCGAATAAGATCGCTACCTTAATTGATTCAGATAGATTTGAATCGTATTCTCAAGACCCAAATAGATAGCGTTGCAAATGAGCGCATGACCGATGGATACTTCAAGGGTTTCCGGTATTTGATTGGTAAAGTATTTTAGGTTGTCTAGGTCGAGATCATGTCCGGCGTTAATACCTAAACCATTTTCTTTGGCTGTAGTAGCGGCTTCTTTATAGGGTTCAATAGCTTTTTTTCGATTTTTATGGTAGGCAGAAGCATAAGATTCAGTGTATAATTCTATGCGATCAGTGCCGGTGGCGGCTGCTCCGCTTACCATCTCTTTGACCGGATCTGTAAATATGGAAGTCCTTATTCCATTCCTGTGAAGCTCACTCACTATTTCCTTAAGCTTGCCCTGATGTGTCTTAGTATCCCATCCGGCATCTGAGGTAAGCACATTGGGTCCGTCTGGTACCAGCGTAGCTTGAGCTGGCTTAGTCCGAAGTACCAAATCCATAAAACGGTCGTTCGGGTAGCCTTCAATATTTAATTCAGTTGTCACTATTTGCGAAAGCTCTAAGACATCATCAAATCGAATATGTCGTTCATCGGGTCTTGGATGAACAGTTATTCCTTGAGCCCCGAAACGCTCGCAGTCCTCTGCTATCTTGATTACATTAGGATTGTTGCCGCCTCTTGCATTTCTTAACGTAGCAAATTTGTTGATGTTTACACTTAAAACTGTCATTTACTTCTAATTTCGCCCATTCCAAATCGATCAACGTTTTGTAGGAACAACTCTATTTTTAACTTTGTTCTCGGGTCAAAGTAACAATAACTTTCGTTAATAATTAGAAGCAAATGAGTCTTAAAAAACAGATTGATCAAGATATAAAGTCGGCCATGTTGGCTAAAAAGAAAGAAGAGCTGACGGCACTAAGAGCCATAAAATCGGCGATTTTACTAGCTGAAACTGAAAAAGGAGCAGGTGATGACTTAACCGAAGAGGCTGAAATGAAATTGCTGACGAAAGCCGCTAAGCAAAGAAAGGATTCCGCTGAATTGTATGCGAAAGAAGGCCGCGATGATTTAGCGGACAAGGAGCATTTTGAGTTTGAAATCATTTCTAAATATTTACCTACGCAGCTTTCTGATGGAGATTTAAAAAAAGAAGTTGAATCCATAATCAGTGGCGTGGGGGCCACAGGAATGCAGGATATGGGTAAGGTAATGGGAGCGGCCACTAAGAAGCTAGCAGGTAAGGCTGACGGTAAGAAAATCTCGGAAATGGTAAAATCCATACTCGCTACTCGTTGAGCATTTTTGATATTGTTTTAATTAGCTTGTTAGCTTTTGCCGCGTTTAAAGGCTACAGAAGAGGTTTTCTTTTGGAAGCGGTCGCCATTTTAGCCTTTGTACTAGCTGTAATCGGCGGTTTCAGATTAATGCACTGGGGTATGTCGGTATTGAGCGAGCACTTTACTCTGACTGCTGAGCTTTTACCTTATATTTCATTTCTGCTGATTTTCATAAGTGTGGTTATTGCTGTCAATCTCCTGGGTAATTTTCTAAAAAGAATACTGGATATGACGTTGCTGGGATCTATTGACAACATAGCAGGGGCACTTTTAGCCGTTTTAAAATGGGCCTTTGGTATTAGTATTTTACTTTGGTTATCTCATTCTTTTGGCGTTTCCTTCCAAGGTAGCTGGACCGAAGGATCATTACTTTTTCCCTATTTCCTTACGCTGTCACCGCGTCTTGTGGATCTGGTTTCAGAAGTTCTTCCTTTTGCCAGAGACCTTTTTGATAGCATACAAGAATTACTTGAGAGTGATTCTACTACTTGATAATTTCGATTCCTTCACCTATAACTTGGTGGATTATTTTGAGCAATTAGGAGTTACCTGTACGGTATTGAGAAATGATATTCCCCTAAAGGAAGTTATCTCAAAAAACTATTCAGGGATTGTCCTTTCTCCCGGACCTGCAAAACCTGAGAATTCAGGGAATTTACTTAAGGTCATAGAACACTACCATAATAAACTACCGCTTTTAGGCATTTGTCTTGGCCATCAAGCCATTGGTCAATATTTTGGAGCGTGTCTACAAAAAGCGCTGAGACCCATGCACGGTAAAATATCTGAGATTGACATTGAACCTGATCCTCTTTTCAAAGGCTTACCTACTACATTTGATGTGGTTCGTTACCATTCACTAGTGTTAACGTTTAACGATGATACATATTTAAGGCCCTTGGCCATGAGCCGCGAAGCAGAGCTCATGGCCATGCGTCATAATGATTTACCTATTTGGGGTTTGCAATTTCACCCGGAGGCAGCTTTAACTGAAAATGGATTAGCTATTTTAAGAAACTGGCTGCTCGTCACCGAGCAGATTAGGTATTTAAAGTGATGTAATAGTGTCTTTAAGATCATCTTTCCTCTACGTTGGAGCTCGAATAATCTTGGTGTTTACACGTGATACTTGTTATGACCTAAAACTCGAAACTTAGAATTCGGTGCGTTTTGCCTTGCTCTTCATTAATCGGATCGTAACTTAATTAATCATTTTTGTTTACTTTGCTAATTGATTCTAAATAGGGCACGTTGCTGGATATAAAACAAGAACAAGACTACAAATACATTGACGAGGGAGATGGACAA
>JBCCIX010000038.1:0-16284 GCA_039028075.1 Bacteroidota bacterium
GTTACGGACACTGTCACTTTGGCACCAGCCCCACTTGCTGATATTTACTTTGAGAATCCTTTTGATTCTATGTTTATCGACTATCAAATTGCTTACGATAGTAACGATACCATTAACCTTAGTCTTCGAAATATCGACTTTAGGATCAATGATACCACGTTTACCAGCTTTGTGCTTAAAGATTATTATGCCTATGATGACGGCACCGCCGAATTTGGTGCAAGTTTTGACCGCTCCGGTACCCAGCTTGCCTATCAGTTTACACTTCCTGAAGGTGTAAGTGATTCATTGACCGGTATAGATATCCACTTTCCCTATATTGGGTCAGACCCAACGGGTAAAAACCTTACCTTATCCGTTTGGACGGATGATAATGGGAGTCCGGGCAACAGATTGTTCCAGCAGAGTGCTACCGCCGTGCGTACGGATTCTATTGATAAATTCTTTCGTTACGAATTGCTAAGACCCGTAATTCTATCCGGCACCTTTTACGTCGGTTATCGTCAAAGCTTTGAAGGCGACCTACGCGTTGGGTTGGATAGAAATACGAATACGGTGGACAAAATATTTACCAATACTTCAGGTTTTTGGGAGGTAGAAACTGATTTACAAACCGGCAGCCTGATGATAAGGCCGGTTTTTGGCCCTTTTACCGGAGTGATCAATTCCTTAGCAGAGACTTCCTTCCGAGATTTAGCGCCCTACCCTAATCCTACTTCTGGGATACTTACGGTAAAGAAAAACCCCGGGGTAGAACTCTTTGACATGCTTGGAAGAGCAGTACATTTTGATGTCCGTCGGAACCCCTCCGAAACTACTCTAGATATTTCTAACTTACCAAATGGCGTATATTTGTTACAGCTTCGGGATAACGAGCAGCGATTTTCTTACAGGATTATAAAGAAATGACTACATCTATTACCCCTAAAAATTTGGAAGATTTAAGAGTAAAAAATAAAGCATTGGTAATGATTGATGTTCGGGAGAGGTGGGAATATGAGGAAGAAAATATTGGAGCCATCAATATTCCGTTATGTACCATACCTTCACAACTTGCCGAACTAGAGAAGTATCGGAATTCTCAAATCGTATGCCATTGTAAAACAGGAAAAAGGAGTCACCAGGCGGTGAAATTCCTTAAGAAAAATGGTTTCAAAAGCGTGGTTTCGTTGGAGGGAGGCCTGAAGGCTTATCTTAGTCAAAGCTCAACGGTACCGGGCTAAATGAAATAATAAATATGATCAGTGCCAGCCAACCCAAAACTTGCCTTCTCGTGTTCAGTGGTTCCTCAACCGGGGATTTGGGATGATAAACACCGACGAAACGCCCTAGCAGCAGACTCAATATTAACCATCCTTCAAAGCCCTTTATGGAAGGTTCGAATAATACGACTATGAACTGGACTGAAAAAATGATCAAGGCCAGCATGAATGTGGTTTGCATATTCCTTTTCAATCCTCGAATGGCGAGATACAGAAAAGCCACGTAGAGCGGGACTTGCCAGATCAAATCTTCATACGGCTGAAAAGGACTGATATATCCAAGTCCGGAATAAAATAACATCGCCATAAAAAAGGTTATGGCAATCCGTGAATGCCACTTAGCACCGACTAAGCCGTACAAAACGTGTCCACCGTCGAGCTGACCGATCGGTAGCAAGTTCAAGGCTGTAAAAAACAGCGCCAAATACCCTGCCAGCAGATAGGGGTAATGCATAAATTCATTTGGATGGGGTAAGCGTTCAGGATCGGCGACATACTTCTCAAAAAATAAGATGGCTAAATTTTTTCCGATTTTTACTCCAATCAGGCTATCATTTTCTACATAGTAATCCTCATAATTTTCTCCGTACGCCTCGTACTCAGGGTGAATTTCGTAGATATATTCCACCGGTGGTAGATTAGAATAGCCGTAAAATAGCAAGACAATAGCAACAAAAAATCCCGCCAGGGGGCCGGCCAACCCTATGTCAAAATGAACTTTACTGGATTTAATGAGCTCTTTGATTCTGATTACCGCACCCATGGTACCAAATAAAAATGGTATCGGTGGCAACGGAATATAAAAGGGTAACGTAACCTCAATCTTGTTGTATCGCGCTGTAAAATAATGTCCAAACTCATGAACGGTGAGTATCAATAAAAATGGAACGGAGTATTTCATTCCAATGGTGAAATCGGACCAATCGTATTCAGTCCAACCCCACATTTTCCCGTTGATAAAGAAACTTCCGGAAAGTGTTGTAGATATGAAGGTGAAAATAAAAAGACCCGCGTGGGTCAAATAGCTTTTTGTCTTATCGTTCATTAAAAAAATTGGCCGTATCGGTCAGCTTTCTTACGTGCTTCACTTGAATGCCTAAACTTTTTGCTCCTGCAAGATTATCCAAATTGTCATCCAGAAACAAGGTAGCTTCCGCTTCCATTTCACCTGCCTTTAAAACCTGTTCGTAGATATTGCGATTTGGCTTTCGCATACCCATTTTATGCGAGTAGAATTCACGATGGAAATAGTGAGCAAGTTGACCTCTACCCGCTAACTCAAGCTTTTGTTTTACACACTGTAGATGAATGTTGTTTGTGTTACTCAGTAAATGCACCCTATACTTTTTTGAAAGACGCGATAGAAGCTCAAAATGATTATCCGGAATATCCAAAATCATGGCATTCCAGGCCGTATCGATCGCTGAATCTGACACGGGACGGGGAGCCAGACTTCGTATAAAATCACGAAATTTCCGGTCGGTCATCCTACCCATCTCGTACGCTTTGAACTGCGCTTTGGATTCAAAAACAGACTGCGCCTCCAACTCCGTGGTATGCATCAATTCAGCCATTTTGGAAACCGTTCTCCGCACGTCTAAGCCAATGATAACGCCACCTAAATCGAAAATGATATCTTGTATTTTCCGTAAGTCCAAATTCGGTATTTCTTTTGGCTAATTTGGGGCAAATATCTAATATTGCACTCCCAAAATCAATGTACAATGAACAATTAGCAATGGACGTTCAGCATCGTTACTTGATGTTTGTTTGCCAGTTGCTCATTGATACAGGGCCTATAGCTCAGCTGGTTAGAGCACTTGACTCATAATCAAGGGGTCCCTGGTTCGAGCCCAGGTGGGCCCACCCTACTTAAACCTGTCCCTTGTCGGCAGGTTTTTTTAATTGAAAAAGCCCCCTGTGAGTCGTGTGTTTATACTCTACTTCAAGCCCGGTCATTCTTTTTTCAAAGCCCAAACCCACAACGTGAAAGGTAACTCAAAATACGTAGTAGTCCTACACCATTCGATGCATTCATAACTAGCAAGAAAACAAGCGGCCCCGATGGGGTAATGCTGAAGCTTAAGTCAGCATTTAAGCTCTTATCGGCTTGACGAAGAAGAGCCTCCGGTTCACTAACTGATCTCAATTAAGAGCTCCACCAAAACCAATAAGAATTAATCCCGTCTCTTCTTCTGAGAAGCCTACAGAAATGTTAAGTGAAAAGCTCTCCTTGATTGGTACGAAATAAACGCCAAATCCATATCCTTCATGCCATTGCTCTGAAGTGTCGAGGTCCGAGAATACCCGACCAACATCAAAAAATCCGTTTATACCAAATTTAAGAGGGACTAGTGCTGTTTGAAACGACGTTAATTGCATCCTTACTTCAGAGTTCAAAAATAGATTGGACTTTCCGGTAAATCGATGTTGTTCATAGCCCCTTAAATTATTTTGCTGACCAAGATAATCTCGTTTGTAGAAGGGAATCAAATCTTCACCGTAGCTTGTTGATCCGCCCATTCTCAGCGCTAACGTCCAAGGGTTTCTTTTACGCCAAGTTGAGTACTTTTCGATAAAACCTTTGACCACCCCGTACCCGTCGTAATCTTCATCCGTCAGGAAGCCGTGTTGATAGCTTAAATACAAACGTGTTCCGTGCTCAGGTAAATCTGACCTATCTCTAAAGTCTAAATCCAGCTCGGTGCCGGTCTCCAAGATATTTAAAGACGTAGTCTCCAGGGGCGGCGATTCCAAATTACTTTCTTCCTCCAAAATAGTACCGGCTTCAAGAACCGGGTCGCTTTGTTCAAATGACAATCCAAGCCTCAAGAAGCTCTTTTTCCAAAAATCATGTATTACCCCAATACCGCCGCCAATGGTTTCGTACCGTGTTTCGTAAAAACCATCATCATCTAAGTCATCATCGTTCACACTGCCGTTTCCAGGTCCAAAATACTTGTTGAATAAGTTATCATCTGCATACAGCGCTTCTAGTTCAACATCCCACTTACCAAATACATGTCGATAACGTCCGTTGTAACTAAAAATAATGATGTCTTCCGTCGTAAATCTGCCCTTGATGGTATGGATCGCACTGAAATCCGACTTTCCAAACTTTTGCCTTTTAAACCTTACCCCAAGCGATCCGCCAAAACCGGCAGTTGAATTGGACCCTATGGAAAAAATAGGAGTATATGTATGATAGGCAAAGCGGGTGCGATCGTAGTTATAGAGGCTATTGTCCCAGTGATTTACATTTTTGCTTTCACTTCCCAACTCCACTTCAGACCGAATATCTCTTTCATAAATCATAGTGTTTTTGTTACCTTTTTTTACGATAGAGGTATCTACTATTTTATCGGGGTCCGGGCCACCGATTATTCTAATTAGTATAGAAGCCTTCGCCTCTCCCGAGACGTTAAAAACATCATTGCCATCCAAGCCAAATAATCTAATCTCTTTAGTTTCCTGCGACTTAAAAATTCTTTCGTAAAGGGTTCTGCCCAGTGAGTTGTCTTTTTTAATTTTTTTTACGGTGACTTTTACATCTCCATTAGGTTGACGTACAGCATCGAAATGTTCCCTTTTATTTGATCCAACCACATCCACCTCTGTGGATAATAATTGGTAGTAGTCACGAGCGTACCTTTTCAAATCCTTAGCGCGTTGTTTTAACTTTTCTGAAATCTCTGGCGCTGAGAGAGAATACACTTCCTCCGGCATTTGTGTCAATGATCGTTCGATAACTTCAGGGGTTATTTTCGCTTGGATATATTCGGCAGCCGCTACCCAATCCTCGAGAGATAATTCACTCAATAGAAATCTATCGAAGTGCCTGGATTGCCAGGTCAAGCTCTTAATATCTTTGATTTCATGCCCGAAATTTTCGCCACTAGGTTTGGCCCACTCCCTATCTGCTAACCAGATAAGAAAACCATCCCACCTTGAAAAAATATGGTCACGGTCACGCGGTATAGGACGGTAAGTAACACCGGAATTGACGTTGCTGTAGCCAGCCCACTTCCAATTATCTTCATGTCTTCCCCAGTCACCCACCAGTATATCGAACATTCGAGCTTCTGCGTATTGCTGCTTATTTATGACGTTATCATGATCTTTGTACAGCGCTCTAAACATTTTGTAGGTCTGGACCACCTCATCCGCATCTGCAAAAGGGACTTTTACCTTTTTTACGTTGATCGGTTTTTCCTCCAACATACCTAGGAGATCGGCATAGTCTTTTCGAAAGGGTCCAAGGCTTTGGTCATCCGGCAAAACGTATAATTTTGGATTAACGTGCAGAATATCTGTTTCATCAAGCATTGAGGCAGCCACTAACGCACCGTAGGGATGCTGCATAGAGGTGACATCCTTAAAAGCCTCCGAAACTACTGTGCCTCTGAATTCCTTACCCAAAACCTTGGTAGGATCTTTGTCTACAGATCTAAAAGCGTACTCTCTACCATCACCACCTTTCATTTTGAGTGATGTTGTTTGTCTGCCACCACCTTTTTCGTAAATCGTCAGACCGTTTTTCTCAGTCCTCAGATCAAGGTAAGGCACCTCTATGGCTTTATTCCAACTTGAACGATAATGAGAACCAAATAATAGTCGCTTCATTCCTTTAGCCGGATAATATCCACCGGAGGTCGTAAGTGTCTCTTTCAAGTCGGTAACTCCACTTTCCTCCGTAGCCTCACACGGAATGAAAGCCGTGTTCACTAGTAGATCTGACGATACTTCACCACACGGTGAGGTTAACAACGTTTTCTGGTCAAATTGCCTGATACCGGCATCCTTGGAATTTTGATGAACCACATAATCAACTCTTCCATCTCCAAAATAAACTAACTCAATAAAACCCTGCAGTGATTCTGCAAATTCGACCTTGGTTTTATCTTTACCTACAAATTCTGCCTTAGCGACAGATCCACTATTAATAAAAAAACTGTTATCCTGACGGAGAATCTGCAAATCGTGATCATGGCCGGACGTATAAATGGCAGAGCCCTTGTCAGATACCATGTTTTCTATTTTATGCCTGACCGGATCGAAACGTTGATTAACAATATCGAAAGTTGAACCTATATGTTGATGATAGGCGACTCTAAAACTGCCGTATACGGGAGGGAGTAAATGCTGCTTTGCTGGTCTTTTTCCACCTGACTTTCCTACCGAAATCAAAGGATGATGTCCTGCAACTAAAAGATTTTTGCCGTCCGCGTTATCTAATTCTTCCATTAACTCATTCAAAAAGTCCGTTTTGGTAACAATCTTACAATCTGCATCTGCCGCCTGTGGTTTGAGAAAAGGATGGTTCCACCATTGCGTATCTACAGTAACTAATACCAGATTACTGGATAGCTCCAAACTCTTCGGACCAGGGCATCCACCAGATATTGACCAAATCACATTTTCAAACTTCATTTCATCAACATATTTTTCGAGCTTTCGCACACTTTCCAAGCCTCTTTCACCCGAATTAGACCAATCGCGATCCCCGGGAATTATAACCGCCTTACCCTTGCTAAATCCTGAAATAGCTTCCAGTAAAGCCTTCACAGGTATCATATCGGTTTCAGTCGGCACATCAACTGTACTGATCAAATCACCACTTAGCAAGACCGTAAATGGCTCATTATCCGGTAAAAACCTGATGAACTTATCAAGAAATGGGTCATTTTCCCGTACATCTGTAAGATTACCTACTAGATAGACACGATGATCAGGAGTCTGGCTTTTTGCCACTTTGAATTGACCAACAACTAGGGCCAAAATCAATATATAGGTATTAAAGGGTCTCATAAAACTATATTCTGTTAGGTTCTGTAAAAAGTGTACACTCGCCATTTGAAAAAGACTGATCTGCTTCGGCGAACGGCCTTAGTCAAATTATTTAGACAAATAAGGATAGAAAACGCTCTTGCGTATTTTCTGAAAATTGTAACAGAAAACAACTAAATTCTACAGGACAATGCCTTAATGTGAATTAAGATTTTATACAGGTGTACTTGTACTAAAATCACTGACCTTAGTTCGAAACTCTACCTCAACAGTCGGCAATCAAATCGCGTAATATCAATGGTAATTGATTAATAATGAGGCTTTTATGAATACTAGTTCTCTTTTTCTTGAAAACACCAAATAGACGGGTATTTACAAAATCGAACCTTGATATTTTGTTGACAACTAACGGAAAATTGGATTGAATTATACCATGGTTGGGGTTCATCCAAGTACCGGAAGTAAGGGCTAGGGCCTAGCTATATGTATCAGATTTGACCGATTAAAAAGGAATTAGTTTTTTGACTACTTCCGTGCTGCTTGGTAAAAGCAGAATTCCATTTAACTGTAATGAGCTATCCAGCTACCCCTAAAGCACCTATTCAGACTAGAGCAAAGACAGCTTACTAGTTCTGCGAGAGTGAACCTTGGAATCATAGGCTAAAACACCCTATAAGCGCCCAAAAAGGGGGTTATTGATAACGCTATTTTGACAGCGGAAAATTCTTGACCGAAAAATATGTTCGCGAACACCCTTCGTAGATTTGACCTGGAACTACCCCCTGACTTTCTGAATTATTGCCAAGGTCTGCGAGACTTTATCGACAAGCTTCTGATAGTTAACTTCTTCCAGCAATTCTTTTGTAAATAACTGTGAGCCCATACCTACGCAGTGTACACCGGCTTCAAACCACCCTTTTAAATTTTCCTCTTCCGGTTTCACTCCTCCTGTGGGCATGATGCTAGTCCAGGGAAAGGGGCCCCTTACCGCTTTAACAAAGCCCGGTCCACCAACTTGCGTTCCGGGAAATATCTTTACCACCTCAGCGCCCAATTCTTCGGCAAAAGAGATTTCCGTCAATGAACCACAGCCCGGTGACCAGGCTACTTTTCTTCGGTTGCAAACCCTGGCCATTTCCGGGTTGAGTACAGGAGAAACTACAAAGTTAGTTCCGAGTTGTACATATAAAGATGTGGTTCCGGCATCTATCACAGAACCAACACCTAAAATCAGATCCGGCGTGGCGGTAGCGGCCCATTTGTTTAGCGCTGCAAATACCTCATGCGCATAATCTCCTCTATTAGTGAATTCAAATACACGTACACCACCTTCATAACACGCTTTTACTACGTTTTTACACACGTTAATGTCTTTATGGTAGAACACAGGCACCATCCCTGTCTCTTTCATTTTTACCGCAACCTCAATTCTAGTGAATCTCATGTTTTATTAGTTAATGGGTTAAATTTAGTCGTGATGTGTTCATAAACTCAATCTGTTGCTAGGGGTGCTCCTTTTTTTGGGAGCGCTTATTTACAACACCTGAAGACGTAATCACGAGTTAACGTATTTGTATTGGCGTTTGACCCTACCTAGCCACGCGACCAGATGCGTCTCCACTCATCAGTTTCTCAACTTCATCCACCGTAACCAGATTAGCATCCCCTTTAATCGTGTGCTTTAGACATGACGCGGCTACCGCAAAATTTAAGGCGTTTTGATCATCCTCGGGATACTTTAAAAGACCGTAGATAAGTCCTCCCATAAATGAATCTCCACCTCCCACGCGATCTACTATGTGAGTGACCTGATACTGAGGGGAATCATACATCTTTTGCCCATCGTACATAACCCCGGCCCAAGTATTATGGGAGGCAGAAATAGACCCTCTCAGAGTAGTGATCACTTTTTTCGCTCTGGGGAATTTTGTCATCATTTGCTGGCAGACGGATAAGAAAGCCTCTGCTTTTACCTCGTGCCCTTGTTTAGTAATATCAAGTCCTTCGGGCTTAATACCAAAATGCATTTCGGCATCTTCTTCGTTACCCAACACGATATCGCAATAGTGGGTAAGCTCAGTCATGATAGCCTCACGATCACCTCCGTATTGCCATAGCTTTTTTCGGTAATTTAAATCGGTAGAGATAATTACTCCTTTTTCGTCAGCTGCTTTTACCGCCTCTAAGCAGGCATCAGCCGCGCCTTGAGAAATAGCCGGAGTTATGCCGGTCCAATGAAACCAGTCTACTCCATCAAATACTTCGTCCCAGTCTATCATCCCAGCCTCAATCTGGGCCATCGCAGAGTTAGCGCGATCATAGACAACTTTACTTCCTCGGCTAATTGCTCCCGTCTCAAGAAAATATATTCCCAAACGGTCACCGCCTCGCGCAACATGCTTTAGTCCTACCCCTCTTTTTCGCATCTCCATGAGTGCACATTCACCCAAATCATTTTCAGGCAAACGGGTTACAAACTCCACCGGCACACCGTAATTAGCCAGTGAAACAGCGACGTTAGATTCTCCACCGCCATAAATAATGTCAAATGATGTGGTTTGAGAAAATCTTAAAAATCCCGGAGGCGCCAGCCTCAACATAATTTCTCCAAAGGTTACTACTTTTTTTTCCATTTTCAGGGGTCATTTTATAAGTGTGTAATTTATACACAGTTTAAGAAAAATGCAAGTATAAAGCACTTTATTTCATTCGATCTATCAGAAATTTCAGCGGCTAAGAAAGGCTATATAATTCAGGGCCTCCTCGGGCACCCGGTTTTTTTTCGTTGGTGCTTTTCAATACGCCCAGTTGAAGCATCTTCTTTCTGAAATTCCGCCTGTCGAGCCGGATTTCAAGAATATTTTCGTAAAGATCCTGCAGTTCTTTAAGCGTAAAACGGTCGGGAAGTAATTCGCCAAAGACAAGATTTTGTTTGAGGTTTTCTTTGAGGACGTGAAGCGCATCTTGAAAAAGCTGTTGATGGTCGAAACCTAGTTCAGGCAACTCGCTGATTGAAAACCATTTTACATCTGAGATGTAGTTCTTGGCAAGTACAGGATGATTTTCGGGTTTTACCAAAGCGTAGAATAAAACAGAAACTACTCGTTTTATCGGATGCCGGTCTACCTTACTGTAACATCGTACTTGCTGATGATGAATTTCTCTTATGCCAGTCAACGCAACGAGAACATTATCCACAGATTCCGAAAGGGTTTCATTTTCAGACATCACCCCACCGGGTAACACCCAACTGCCCTCAAATGGCTTAATGGATCGCTTGACCAAAAGAATCTTCAATTGATTTCCCTGAAATCCAAAAACACTACATTCTACAGCTATTGTACACTCATAAGACGTACTGGATACAGCCGTTCCCACATTCCGTGCCTTTTGCATAAAATAAACTACTTAAGCCGTCAAGATTCAAGTTAAAACTCAATATTACTCAAGACCTGGAAACTCTTCAAGCGTCTAGTGTAGTGATCAGTTATTAAGTATACTAGTTACTATTCAGCTATGAATAATTCTAAACTCTAAAAATATGGACGTTATTCCTGGCGTTGGCCGTGGGCAGGGTTGGTGGGAGACCAGTAATGACGTTAAAAGGGGGTTTTTTCGCTATCGATGCGGTAGCTGAATAGTAACGTATACTGAGTTATTGGGGATAAGTGATTGAAAGTCAAATTGTTTGATCATTCAAAGTAGTATACTTTCTTCAAGATCATTACAATAGTATCATGTCACAGATCAAATGACGATATGCTTTTTCGACTGTACTCACGATCGAACAACCTTACTAAGCCTCAAAGGCTTAGTAAGGTTTCCGTGAATAACTGAATTGTGTAGATATAACCATCAATTGAAGTGTGACATGATACTAGATTACGGTGATATCCACATACGTAGTCCCTAAGTCAGGCGTAAACTACCTCAGAATCAAAGTTCGAGTAAAAAACAGTGGAAGCCCCGGATTTGCCAGGGTGATTCATGTAGTACAGTACCCTTCCGCAAAAATGGCAGCACGGAAAATTGTCCGGCTAAATTTTAGTTTCGGCGGAGGTAAGAGTCAAAGCACTACCTAAGGTCACCACCTTTTTGGCTTTTGCACTTAGATACCCTACTCTTTCAAGAACCGAATAACTTTAGGCATCTCTTCCTCCTCCAGGATGAGAAAATAAATACCGGCACTTAACGATTGAACATTAATGGTACTGATCTGCCCTTCGCGTCTAACCTCTAAATCAGAGATTTTACCACCGCTATCCATAATTTTGACCGTATTTATTGGCTTTGCTAAGTAAAGGATGGTGCTTACCGGATTCGGGTAAATTAAAGGAGACTGAATCTCTACTTCTATAGAAGTAACCTGATCAACAGAAACCACTACGTTAGTTGAAATACCCGTAGTTAAATCAGTCACCACCACATCGGTGATTCCCGGTGCCACAGCTCTGATTTCTCCATCTAATACGGTAGCTATCTCTGGGTTTGCTGAAGTCCATTCCAAGTCTAAATCCGTAAACTCTGCAGGAATGGGCTCTGCCGTTAATACTATGACAGAATCGATGCTTAAAAAGGTGCTATCGTAGGCCAAGACCAACGATTCCAGTACGGGCGGCACGATTACCTGCTCGGCCTCTCCAATTAATTCAAAAGCATCCATATTCCACTGCCAGTCATTTGCGCCTGATGCAAAAAGCCTGATCGTTAGCTTGCCCTTTTCCAAATAAAATGAGTTCGAGCCATTGAGCTGATAGTAACTATCCCATTGCCCATTATTGAATACATCTTGCTGATTTAGCACTTCCCCCCCACTGCGTATCTGTACCTGAGCTTGGTCCGTTGGCGTACTGATTCTATAATTTACGTGATATTGTCCGGAAAAAGGAATATCAACTTCGTAGTCGGCCCAGTCGTCTCTGTTTACAAAGTTAACCCCTAGACCACTTCTATTCATGCCAACGGGGCCGCCGTAATCCAGCCCGTCCAAATTACCTGTAGTTACAAAACTTTCAGCTTGTATAGTAATATTGGCAGCCAAAATGCTTTCTTCCGTAACCTTCACAATAACAGAATCGGTATAATCCCCATTCAGCGCTTGGGCTACGAGTTTAACACATCCGACTTCATGGGCAATAAATAGTCCCGACGCGTTAACCGATACAATATCTTCGTCACTACTAGTCCAGGTCACACCGGTCTGTGTAGCATCATAGGGTTCGTACACCGGGGTAAGTGCCCTTTGATCGGAGATATTCATATACACTGTATCTTGTACGATAAACATGTTGGAGATACGTCCGTCTTTCTTAGTAAAGCGCTGTATGTGCATCCATCCGTTGGGTCCCCGGTCCCAGCGCAGAACATGGCTTAAACCCCAATTGACCCCGCCGTGCGGTGTATCTTGCGGGCCTTCCGGCCGGAATAACCCAGCGGCTTCCGGGATATTATTTACCGTACCCTGGATCTCAAAATTAATTCCGTCAGTACTGTATTGTATGGTATTGGCCTCAGGGCCATCTTGATGTTGTAAAATGGCAAGGCCATCGTTGTATTCCCAGATGATTAGTTCATGCCCCGTATTGGTGATGGGGTTAAACTCGGATTTAACAAAAGGTCCCGTTGGGCTGTCGGCGATAGCCACCCCCCATTTTACCTGTTTGCCCAGACCACATACCGGATTGCACCAGGTCCTACACCCGGCCGCACCCATACAGCTACATTCACCTTTATAATAGAGATAGAATTTATCATTAAAATAGACCAAGGTGGGGTCATGTACAGCATTGTTGTCAAACCATAGATCATCCGTGTAGGTAGGCCTTAACAGGGGGTCTTCCAACTTGGTCCACGGACCGTCGGGGGAATCCGCATAGGACATCCCAATGAAATTGCGATTGTACACACCATCTTGGTCTGCCGCGGCCTGGTACACCAGATAGTACGTACCTTCATGTACAAAGATTTCCGTGGTAAATACGGACCGGTGGTCAAAAGCACCGTCAGCACCTCGGGTAACGGCGGCACCCTGCTCCGTCCAGGTATCGCCGTCTGTTGACGTGGCGTAATACAGGTCATTTAAATCCCATGGTGCCGTTTTGCTGGCATCGTCAGTTAGGCTGTAGGAATACCAAACGTAGTATGTGCCGTCTACTTGAATAACGGCACTGGGATCCCTGCGCGTATAAAAAGGATCAGGGGCTAAGTCCCCTTTTAAATCAGTAACCTCGAAAGCGATATTCCACTGGGGATCTTCAGGATTATGGACAGTACAATTTCCATTATTTACATAGCCCTCCTCCCGAATGGAAGCAGCACTTTTCTTTCGTGCCCTCAAAAAGACTTCAATGGTATTGGAAGGCAAAACATGATACAACTCTTCGAAGAGATAACCATCGCGTTCTAACCTCAACGTTTTTTCCTCGCTATCACTGGCAGTTAACACGAATCTGCCTTGAGCATCGGAGACCGTGCTCTGACTATCTTCCACCAACAAAATGCTAACCCCAGACAATGGTTCCGACGTTTCCGAGTCCACTACTACCCCTTCAAAACCCTGAGCGAATGCTAGCTGGCCCCAAAAGAGTGTCAGCCCCAGGCAAAACATATTTTTTACATACCTCATCCTGTGAAGATATAGGTTGATCGAAAATTTAGCAGGTTGGCAAACTGGACATAAACCGTACTATTGCTTTATTTCATAATCAAGCTTCTACTTTACGATTAACTTGCTTCTCATTTGACCGACCGATAAGATGTAGGTCCCTGGTACGAGCCCATGTATATCCAAGACGGACGTTCCGCCTGAAACCTCTATTTGCTTAAACAGTACTTGTTTACCCAGGAGAGTTGAGATGGCAATTTCATTACTACCACTTACGAGTCCTTTAAGGGATATCTTCCCTCTTGCCGGATTAGGATAAATGCGAATATCCTCAAATGGAGCGGCTTTATCTACTTTTTCTGAAGCTTGACTCGAAGCAATTCTAGCATTGCCGCTGTTCCCGGAAAAAATACTTACCTGATCCAAGTGAAGAAAATTATTTCCGCGCAATTGTAGGCGTACCCAACGTCCGGTGCCATTTACTGTGTAGCTGGTGCCGTTTACGGAAGGTGATCCAGCGACAAAGACGGATTTTGTAGGTGTACCTCCTTGGGTATTGGACACCTTGATGTCGAAGTTTTGAAGTCTATTCTGGCAGCAATCCCCTCTATTCCAGATTCTTACGCTGCCAATGTTTCTGGAAGAGCCTAAATCCACTTCCCACCATGCACCTTGTTGTGCGTTGGTATGATTAAAGCTATTGGCATTGCCATCCACAGCTTTTCCTGAACCGAAACTATTCGTATTGTTTTGATATGTACTTGATTGGAAACTGTTCCTTCCGAGCGCTAAATCTGTTCCGCCACCACCGGCATTGCTAACTGGTTTATATACGCGAATCCAATCTACCAGCATCCGGTTTCGTGCAGCACTATTTAGTTGGGCATCGGTAGGGGTACGATTTGCCGCCACGTGCCAGTCTTGCGATTCCACATTGATGATAATATCCATCTCTTCTGTCATTCCAAATCCACCCTGAAAGAAAAACGGATCAATGATGCTCGTAGATGATCGGTCACTAGCCTCTTTCAATGTTTCAAAGTCATAACCTCCGCCAGAGGCGTGTCTGGTCATCGCTTGAAAACCGGTGACAGGATCAAAATTGAGTTGGCCATTGGTCATGCCAGGAAATTCATAATACCAGGTACCCCTAATTCTGGTGGCCACTGCATCTCTATACAGCACCCTTTGCAATTGTCCATCGATATAATACTCGAAATGAAACGGACTGATCCAATACACGCCGATTCGAACGTATCTTCGATTGCCTCCATTCCAATGATAGGATCCCCAATCGGACACACCGTTTTGGGGCCACCAACTGTTAATATCCCTTGGTTGATAATCCTTAATGGGGATTTGGGTACGATCAAAAGAATGATGGCTCAAATGGATAAATTCAGCAAAAAACTGATTTCCCTGTTCATTGCCTCCGTAACACTCGATGATATCAATTTCTTCGGTATCATCTGCACTCAAAAGCCATACATCGGATGCCAGAACGATATCAGCGACACTGACACGCGCCTCGACAAACACTGGGTATCCCACCCTTGAATTAGAGGTAACGCATCCGGCTTGTACACCGTCAAGAGGCCTGCCCATTTTATTGGGCAGTTGAGTTGCAGGATTGGACTCGCTGGCCTGATTCCACCTTGAAGCTCTTAAAACCAGGTTATCCCCATCAACGGAGGTATGGTTATACTTCCAATACGTTGTACCCGGTCCATCCCAGGCATTGTGATAGAAATTATACCATTTATTTCCAGGTCCAAAATCAGACCTGAAGTTTTTAGCCGTAAATACATAATTAAAATCATCAGACTGTGCCGATTGCAGTTGCCAGGTTTTTCCACTACCGGCATTCGCAGGTACGGAAATTCCATTCCATTCTTGTGCATGCAATAAACCAACAATAGACACAAGACCAATAGCAAAGATTGAAGTTTTCATAGTTAAGATAAGTTAGTTTCTAAGTATCCTCCTTTATGAAAACCTGTTAACGCTTGCAAGATCAAAATTTACGATCTATCCCTTACCGGTTAGAAAACACTACATCAACTACCCTCACGAGCCTGTTATATTTTCATAAATGAGCTTGATTAAGATAAAAAATACTTAGGGTAATACAATTTAAAGCTACTAAACAAAAACTCAACATTAGACCCATGTTTAAACACATATTTTAATTCAAAATCGTATAGATATGAATTCTAAAAATGTAAATAATTACAAAATGCAATGTTGAAATTAAACGTGACGTCAGCTTTGGTAACCTGCTCACCAGTTATCCGGGCAACATGAACCGGATCTAAGTAGTGTCTTCTATCCAAACCGAAATCGACGATATTCAATACGCCCTGTATGCACTCCCTTCCGCCCGCTTGAGCGGCAAAAGTACTACGGCCGGTTGTATTTACTTTCAACGAGAACGATAGGTTCATACACTTTGCTTATTGAAATAGGCCATTGGCCTGCTATATTCCCACCCGGCTGACCAACAATAGTCCAGCGTAATTGGCCGTAGCTAAAGCCCCAAGGGCTTGTAAAAATCAGTTTCGTTACTTGGCCTTACAATGTATAGCCTCTGTTCCATGGCATCCTTTTTAATCAGTAGCCAATCGCAACCGA
>JBCCIX010000039.1:0-16010 GCA_039028075.1 Bacteroidota bacterium
TATCATATCCCGCCCCAATATTGTTGGTCACCGTATGATTCACTTCAGGATCATAACCGGAATACTCGGTAAGCATGGCGATGTTATTGGCGGTAACATACGCCCGTAGCGATCTTAGCCCGAGCCTTTGCAACATATCACCTGAAAAATTATAACCTAAAGAAATATTCCTCAATTTTAGGTAAGATCCATCCTCCAGGTTTTGATCCGTGGGCACCCCTAGGTTCCGAAGGTCTGTATCGTCAAATCCGGGATTCGAATAGTCTATTCTGGGGAAGGTGGCATCCGTATTACCCTCCGTCCATCGATCTAATGCTTCCGCAGATAAGTTAGGTCCGATTTGGGATAGGCTAGGTAATCCCGGGTTTTGCAAAAAACCGCGTGTAGTATTCAATATGTCATTCCCGTATACCCATTGAGTAAAAACACTTAAATCCCAGTTCTTGTAGCGTAGCCGATTAGTTAAGCCCCCGAAATGGTCCGGGTTAGGGCTGCCCACAATGCGAAGATCTCCATCATCTCTAATTCCATTATCATTCAGGTCTTTGATTCTCCGATAACCCGACTCGGGGTCTACCGTTTTCTCTAACTGGTACAACTGAAACGAAAGTTCCTCCCCTTCCGTAAAAATATTGGCAAACCCGAATGAACCTCCTATGACGGGCTCGTCATTCACTAGCTCCAGCACTTCTTGCTGTATAAAGGAAATATTGAAATTCGCATCCCAAGTGAAATCTGCCTCGTCCATAATCACGGCATTCACGGAAAATTCGAAACCTCTGTTTTCCATACTTCCGATGTTCACGAAGGGACTTGAAATTGAACCTGATTCAAGCGGTAGAGGCCTGCCTAACAACAGATCATTGGTGGTCTTTATAAAATAATCAGTGGTGATTTGCAGTCTGTTTTGAAGCAGACCTAGCTCAAGGCCAACGTTAAACTGTGCAGTAGATTCCCAAGAATAATTCGGGTTTTCGATATTAGACAATACCACACCGTTCTGCCCGATGTAATTAAAATCCAAAATAGAGGAAGTGCCCAAATACCTAAAAGGGCCAATTTGATCATTACCCGTTAAACCATATGATGTTTTCAACTTCAGATTGTCGATCTGCGATACATTGAACCAAGGTTCATCTATGATATTCCATGCCAATGAGGCAGAGGGAAAGTCACCAAATCGCTTGTTGGAACCAAATCGAGAAGAGGCATCCCTCCTGGCTGCCAATTGAATAAAGTAACGGTCCTTGATCCCCAGGATAACCCTGGTAAATGCAGAGGCTATGGTAAATCGGTTGTCAGCATCTGAAAAAGGAGTAGTAAACTCGCTACTGGCAGATAGTGTTCTGACATTATCAATTAAAAGGTCTTGTACCCCTATCGAAAAGCCATCATTTTCAGACTGTTGATAACTTGCACCGAACAGTACTTTGAGATTTAGGTCTGGTGTGAGGTCTTTGTTATAGTTCAAAAAACCTTCTGCTACCCAAAGGGTTTCCCTAAAACTTCTTCGCAAAACCCTGCCCCCGCCTACGGCGTCGGGAGGTGGAATGGATACAAACAATTCATTTTCATCTCTGATATCGCCTCCTACGTTGATTTTAAATTTGAAATCCTTGAGAAACTCTACTTCAGCAAACACATTACCGATTATTCGAAGTCCATTCGACCTGAGATCATTGAGCTCTGCCAGAGCTACTGGATTAGCGAACAAATTCAAGGTGTCCGAAGAAAATCCTCCCGTCAATGGATCCCGAACAGGTACTAAAGGACTGAAAACCAATGCCGACGAAAGTACACTGGGTCCAAAAATACTATTGTTATTGAAAGCATCTTGAACGTTAGGCCCGCCGGAATTGCGAAGCCTTTGACCTATGGAATTGGAAACCTCGAAATTCGTTCCAAACTGTACCACATCATTGAAATTATGATCGAGATTACCTCTGAATGAATATCTCTCGAATAAAGAATTAATGATTATCCCCTCTTGACGAAAATAAGACGGCGAAAAGAAGAATTTAGTGTTTTCATTACCACCCCGGAATGATAAGTTGACGCTTGACATGGGTGCTACCTGAAACACTTCATCCTGCCAGTCGGTGTCGAATGGCGTTTCCGTAATAGCCAATTGCGTATTACTTACTGTAGTTAATCCTTCATTAACAGCCGCCGCATATTGTTGCGCATTCAATACATCATATCTTCGTGGTTGAAAAGAAACCCCGGAGTACATTTTCAAATCTGCTTGAAGTGCTCCGGATACTCCTCGCTTGGTAGTCACCAAAACCACTCCGTTGGCCGCCCGTGCCCCGTAAATACTCGCGGCCGCAGCATCTTTCAAGACTTCAATAGATTCAATATTATCCGGATTAATACCCGCCATACCGTTAATCACTTCGTTACCGGCAAAACCTTCGCCCGACTGCGTTCCACCCTGCCCTACAGAACCCGTAAACGTATTATTAATGGGAATTCCATCAACAATGTACAAAGGTTCCTGACCGCCGTTAATCGAAGCCGTTCCTCTCACCCTAATATTTATACCGCCGCCCGGGGCGCCGGTTCCTTTGGTTACCTGCACGCCGGCCATTCTACCTTGAATAGCCTGATCAAGGCTGGGAACAGGCATTTCGGCAATTTCAGATCCCTTGACCGAAGCCACTGCTGTAGTCAATTCCCGCTTGTTAATGGTACCGTAACCCACTACTACCACTTCCTCGAGTTCCGATATATCTTCCTTTAGAATTACATCAATTTGGGTCTGATTACCCACTACAATCTCCTGGGACTCGTAGCCGATAAAAGAGAAATACAAGGTAGCAGCAGGTTCAACCTCTAACACGAAATTTCCATCTATATCAGTCGCCGTTCCTTGTGTGGTCCCCTTCACCACTACGGTAACACCAATGAGCGGCTCACCAGTATTGTCTTTAACGCTACCTGAGATCTGGGTCTTTTGAGCATGAAGCGAGGTACCAATCAAAAATAGTAATGCGCAGTAAAGTACTTTCATATGTACAGGGTCTTGTCTTTAATGTCTTTAATCAGTAAATATAGAAAATTTTGTGAAATCGATTGCGCAAAATAAAATCTATGTGCAAATGTTATTTAAGCGGTTAGAATTTTATCCTAATATGAAATAGACTTCACACGATCAACACCAGCGGGTGCCGGTATACGATAACTGTTTTGTGAATAATGCCCGTGGCCTAAATAAATTTCAGTCCTCTTTAGTTGACCATTTATTGAGTACTGAATCTCTTTAATAGATTGGTCTATGTCCACGGGCCGACAAGGTAATTGAATAGTATTTTTTTCCGCAGTACCATCGGTTTTACTGATCAACAAGGATAAACTATCCTGGTCCCAAACTAAGCCCTGTGCTTTTGTAGCGCCGTCAGAATAAAACGGAAAACGATTTTGGTGGCTAAGTTGACCATCTGTATTCGATAAAACAGCGCCCTTAAACGCAGTTTGAGGACCGTAAATGACCTCTGTAGCCTCCCAGCCACCAGTTAAAATCAGCTCATCAAAACCATCGCCATTAAGGTCCAAAGGCGTAATTCCCAAGATAGGGCCCGTCTGTGCGGAAGCCGGTAGAGCTTCAATGGTAAACGTTTCATTACCTTGGTTGCGTAAAACTACAGATCTAAACGTTTCCACCTCGAACCGGGCTGAGGTAGCTAACTTTTTCAACGGTAAACCTGCTACGTTCACCCTGGCGTATGATCTATAATTAGGAAATGCCTTTTTTAAACTACCAATCTGGTCAAGCAGCATATTTCGAGGCGCCAATGGATAATACTCACCGTCTTGAGGCACCGCTGCTATGAAATCGATTGTATTATTTTGGTCGAAATCATTTACATAGGTGATAAGAGGATACTCTTCTGAGGGTTGAAAAGCCACATTTTCTCCCCAATTGCCTAGAATATAATCAATATCCCCATCCAGATCCAGATCCGCACCCATACTAGACATCCACCACCCTTTCGTACCGGCAGTGTAGGGCTCAGTGATTTTTAAGAAATTGTTGCCTGTGTTTTTGAAAAAAACAATTTCGGTAAATAATCCTGCGGCAATTAAGTCGATAAGCCCGTCATTGTTGAAATCTGACCATAAGGCTGTTTTGATAATGCCAATATCCTTAAGTCCGGGAAATTTGTCGTTTGTTACCTCTTTAAACTTTCCGTTTATGTTTTCTAAGACTAGACTTTGTGCAGCAAGGGGATATTTTTTTGGATATACGTCGCCACCAACAAACAGGTCTATGTCCCCATCGTTGTCATAGTCGGCACCGCGTACTACCGAACTGTTTTGGTTGATCGTTGGAACAGCATCAGGCGCAATCTTAAACTGGTTGTCCCCGTCATTTAAATAAAGTCGATCGCGGAGTTGTATGGAATTGGGAAAGCTTTCATACCCGCCGGAGGCCACATAAATGTCCAAGTCACTGTCCCCATCGGCATCAAAAACCAACAACCCCTGGTCCTCAAAGGTCGCTGAACCTGCCAACTCGATCCATTTAATGACGTCCTTGTCCCGGAATCCAATCTTGGTAAAATTACCTTGCGGGGTGCCTACTACTAAATCATCCCAGCCATTTTTATCCACATCCACTGTGGCCACCGCCGGTCCGTTTTCCGAAAAGGTAATCGGTAACATGGATTGAAAGTTGAAATCTACGAACCGATTTTCCTGAATACCCAAACTGAGGGTTGAATCCCGCTTTATCCATTGTTTTTTGGCAATTTGCTTGGTTTGAGGTGTGGTCCGGGCAGCGTCTTCCTCGTGCATAGTGATCACTTGTCCCGTGGCAATGCGCTCTCTGAGTGTGTACTTGCCCGAAGGCCAAAATACCTCAATATTGACTTCTTCGCATCGACCCACCCCAATCGTCATATATTTTGAACTCGTAGATAGGTATCCTTTGTTAGAAACCCGGGATTTAATGGTTACGCCGGGCAAGCAGGAAGTGACCTTGACGACTGCACCCTCCGGAGCCACGCCGCTGACTGTCAGCAGTTTGAGCTGTATTGACTTGTTTGTGGTACCCCGGACATTTTCATAGACAAAGGCTTCTTGATTGATATTGTTAACCACCAGGTCCAAATCCCCGTCCAGATCAAAATCTGCGGAGGCGGCTCCGTTAGAAAAAGAAGGCTGATCTATGCCCCAAACCGCGGAGGCGTTGTCGAATTTACCGTTTCCCTTATTGCGAAAAATATAGTTCGGGATCTCTGCCCCATCGAGTTCAGCAATGGCCTTAACCAGGTTATCCCTCTTGTTTCCGCTTTTCGCCGTACGTCCACCGCGCTGTGAGGAAGAGTATGAGCCGAAGTCATGGTCGGTAATATTCTTTACATAACCATTAGTAATAAAAACATCCTCCCAACCGTCCAGGTCATAATCCTCCATCAAGATAGACCAGCTCCAGTCGGTCATGGCCACCCCTGAAATAAAAGCTTGTTCGGAGAAAGTGTGATTAGGCGATCCGATCTGTAAGGTATTTCTCATAAATTGTGGGTGGTATCCAAGCTTGAGCGCCAGCTCATAGCGGTGATAGTTCATAGGTCCACTCAGCAGTTTTTGTCGGTAATTATCAGGAGGCAACATATCAGCCACCATAATATCAGGATGACCGTCTCGGTTCACATCCCCGTGGTCCATCCCCATGGAGAAGTGACTCGTATAATCAAAATACTCTTTTAAAGCGTTTTTAAAAGTACCATCTCCATTATTGAGGTAGACCAGATCATTGAAGATATAATCATTGGCCACGTAAATATCCAGCCACCCATCTTCGTTTACATCCAGTATTGACGCACTTAAACCATATCCTTCATAGTCAATACCCGCCTGTCTACTTATGTCCACAAAGTGACCATTGTCGTTTCTAAGCAATTTATCCGTACTCATCGCCGTACCTGTATGGTTAGGATTTACCAGCAAACTATGGTCGTGATCGTTGCGGGAATGATTGACCAGGAACAAGTCCAGATCATCATCACGATCATAATCGAAAAAATAGGATTGCGTGCTAAAATCGGGAATATTCAACTTGTACTCCGCGCCTTTCTCTTCGAAATAACCCTCGCCCGTATTAATGAACAATAGATTCTCACGTTTGGTAGAATCCAGGTAAGCGCTCGTACATAAATAGAGATCTAGCCAACCGTCGGAATTAATGTCTACGGCATTGACTCCGGTGATCCAGCGATCTGTTTCAAGTTTATATTCAGTGGTACGATCCGTAAATGTTAAATTGCCGTCGTTCAGGTAGAGTTTGGAAGAGACCAAGTTACCCCCCATGAAGATATCTTCGAGGCCATCGTTGTTAAAGTCACCTACGGCGACTCCCCCGCCGTTGTAGAAGTATTCGTAATCCAGGAGATTGAGGGAGTCGTTGGGTTCTAAGCGATTAATGAAATCCACTCCTGAGTTTTCAACCAGACTGAAACCTTGCTCCTGTCGACACGAAAAGGAAAGAAAGGCAACACAAAAGGCAAAAAGTACTTCGTACAACTTAATTTTCAAGTTGCTTGAATTTGTTGATCTTAAAAGACTGTAAATAGTCATTATTATTACCTACCACAATAAATTGATGTGCTCCAACCTCTATTTTACATAATCTTCTGGCCTCTTTATCAGCCGTAAGTCCACTACTCGATATCATCATCGCCTCAAATTCTGCCTCACCACGATTGATCAAAACAGTACCGGATGATGCGTCAAAAGGTCCTTGTTCTACGTCGTTAAAGTAAAAATTTCCAACCGTAAGGATATCCACTAATCCGTCTTCGTTAAAATCGGAGACGAGTATATCGCTAACCGGCGAAAACTGGGTCTGGATGGGCAGGTCCCTTCGAATGAATCCATCTTCCTCATTAAGGAAGATACTGCTGGCCATATATTCTGCCTTGAGTTGAAGTGACTGATCAATATCTATCAAATCCTCAACTTTAGCCTGTGCATATTTCTCAAACTGGACAAAATCCTTTTCAAAGGCGGTTACTACTTTATTTAGCACCTCTTTCCTTGGCAAAGGCCAACGTTCACCTTGGTTGAAATAAGTAATTATAAACTCATGGTCCCCGTTATTATCAAAATCGTTTGCAAAAACCTCGAGTGGTTCCTCCGGACCGGCCACATATCTACTATTTTGACCATGATTGCCGACTACAAGATCATAGTCTCCATCGCTGTCAATATCGTTGACAGATAATGACTGCCACCAGCCGGTGAACTGTGTTAGTCCAACATCAGAAGATACATTTTCAAAAAGCTTACCATTCGAGTTGAGAAGAAGCTGTGGCGGCATCCATTCTCCAACAAGAAACAGATCAGGGAATCCATCTTTATTATAGTCTGTCCATTCTGCATCAGTCAGTAAGCCGATTTTTTTTACGCTACGACTCCAATCTTCGTCAATGGAAAATTTTCCATTTACATTTTCCAGCATGACTGATTCGGGAGGGTAAGGATAATCTCCCGGAATGATTCTGCCTCCTATGAACAAATCTAAGTCACCATCTTGATCAATATCGGCGGACTTAACCACTGAGCCGCTAAACTTTAACTCTGGTAAAGGTTGCTTAATCCAGTTCTGGCCGTTGTCTTGATTAAAGTAAATGCGATCTTGGTAAAAACCAGTTGAGGATGGCTTTTCTGATCCGCCACTTACCACGTAAAGATCGAGATCACCGTCATTATCAGCGTCAAAAAGTAAAACTCCGGTATCTTCATGTTCTGCATCCGCAGCTATGGTTTTTGGGGTAAGCCTCGTAAATCCTCCCTCTTCCCGTATTAAAAATAAACCTGGGTACCCAGCAGATCCACCTACAAACAGGTCCATTCTCCCGTCATTATTTATATCGCCAGTAGTAAGGTAAGGGCCGTTTCTAGAATACACCTGGGGAAGCATAGGCTCTCTCCTAAAATCTTCAAAATCATTTTCGCGGTGTTTGTACGAAACAATTCCAGCTTCAGTGAACAACGTCGACACAGGAGCCTCAGTTTGAGGACCGCTTAACACACGCTCAATGTTATCGTAATCCAATTTCACTACCTGGTTTGAATTCAGAGCTTTCAGTGTGGAAGTATAGCCATCTGTCCATTGGACATGAACAGAGTCTACTTGGTTAGCGGACCCCACTCCAAAGTGAATCACCGGTTCCATCGACGAAAGAAATCCCCTGACATTAAAAACAGACCGTGTTTGTCGTGTACCATTTTCAAATACATCTATTCTCGTTCCAAGCGCTTGGCTATTGCCCAAGGGACCTTTCAGTTTGAATCTTATGTAATTGTTGTCTGGCAGATCATTAAGATTGTTCCTGTAGACATAAACTGTATCCTCAAGGTTATTCATCACCAAATCAAGATCGCCATCATTATCCAGATCGCCATAGGCTACTCCGTTTGAAAAAGCCTTATCGGTAAAGCCCCATAAGCTCGAAACATCTTTAAACTTTAAGTCTCCTTCGTTTTTATAGATATAGTTAGCAAGCTTGTGAGAGGGAATGTAGTCCACCCATTCCCTCCAGTTTTCCAAAGTAATGGCTTCCTGATTTTGCAGTCTTGCTCTTTGAATAGAATCGGTCTTGAAATCAATGTAATCGAGATTAGTCATATCCTTCTTAATGCCATTGGTAATTAAAGCATCATTTAGGCCATTGTTATCCAAATCAACAAGAAGTGCACCCCAACTCCAATCTGTATTGGACAGTCCTGTCAATTGCCCTATCTCAGAAAATTTGCGATCTCCATTATTTAGGTGGAGCATATTACGCATGATCTGATGTTTGTAATCATACCTTAGAAGCATTTGCACCCGGTTGTATACCATAGGCGTACTCATAAGCTTTTGACGATAATTGTCTTTGGCAAGCATATCAAGTACAAGTAAGTCTTCAAGCCCGTCATTATTAATGTCGCCAAAATCTGAGCCCATGCTGCTGTTGGACATATGTCCTAAATATTTATCTATTTGATTAGTAAAAGTGCCGTTTCCGTTATTGATCATGAATTGATCTGGTTCCACGAAATCGTTCGCTATGAATAAGTCAGGGTATCCGTCGTGATTTATATCGGTAATACTGGCACTCAGCCCATACGTATGATTACCAACACCTGAGGCTAAAGTAACATCAACAAATTTTCCGTCGACGTTTTTGAATAATCTATCGGAAAAAAAAGGAGCTTCGGGATCGGTATTTCGTACGGTAGTACCATTCATGTTTTTCATCCGAACTCTGATGGCTTTATCAAAATCGTTGGGATGATTCACGAGATAAATATCGATGTCATTATCAAGATCATAGTCAAAAAAGATAGCTTGTGTACTGTAACTATGATCTACTAAACCTAGCTCTAATGCTTTTTCGGAAAAGGTTAGGTCCCCATTGTTTATATAGACCAAATTGGTTCGTAACGAACGATCTGAATGTGCATCTCTACAAACATAAATATCAAGCCACCCATCTCCATTGATATCGGCCATTGATACTCCTGTCTTATACCCTTTGTTGGCTAAAACGCCAGCTGATTCTGAAATATCTTGAAACTTAAAATCCCCTCTATTTAAATAAAGTTTATTGGAATATAAGTTGCTTGATAAATACACATCCGCCAAGCCATCGTTGTTAATATCGCCTATTGCCACTCCACCACCATTGTATATGTTCTTCCAGGTATAGAAATTGATCAGATCTGTTTCAATGATGGTATTCATGTGCGTAATTCTTGTGTGTTCGGAAGGAACTCGTTCAAACAAACTGGTGTCTGGATCGAATTGCTCATTTACGTCTTGCTGTTCACGACATGAAATAAAAATGTGCAAGAACACTATTATAAGCCTCGTGAAGAGGTGGAAAAGTTTTTGTGGCACTACATTAAACATATATTTTACTTAGTAACAACTCATATGGAAATAAAGTTGAACAATCGATTGCAATAAATGTACAATCGATTGCAAATTCGTGAAAACTTTCTATATATTTGAATCTAGGATAAATATCGTTGAATCAAACAATATGAATTTTATGAAAAAGTATTTACAATTAAAAATGCTGGTCGTGCTTTGGGCACTGGCGATTTTTACATTGTCGTGCGGGGATGATGATGATGAAGTGACGATTTTCGATGCCCCGTCAATTGCCGTTGTGGTGGATAATAGCGCACCTTTTCAAGGAGATGAAATTACTTTTAGCATCACTGTATCAGCGGAAGGAGGACTGAGTTCAGTATCGCTTAATTCGCAGGTTATCAAACAATACTCAGATGAAACCACCGAGGATACGTTTGATCATATGGTGGTTATTGAGGAAGGTGCGACCACAGGACCAACAAGTTTTGAATTCACAGTAGAAGACACGCAACTTGAGGTCAAATCTGGTGCTTTTCCCGTGTCCATTACTATTCAAAATTCAGATCTAAGAGGTACCCCTGTACTTCTAACTGATTTTCAAGATGCTATTCCCAACAGTGATATTGAAGCGATAACCTTCGATTCCGGGCCAAATCCTTGGGAAGGTGCTTACAGCGAAGTAGATGGTCAGGCGGAAGATCCAACCAATCCAGCTAATCTGGTTTTAAAAGCCAACAGGTTAAGTGCACACGAATGGTTTTTTCAGGGAGGAGGTGCTGTTTTCTTACAGTACGCGGACTTTATTTCTGAGGAAGAGATACAGGCCATTGTCGATGGTAACAGAGTGCTTCAAATGAACTTGTATTTTCAGGAAAATGTAAAAATGCAGGAGGTACACACGGATCCCAACGACGTGGACAATAATCGACTGATGGCTGATTTAAGTTATACTTTTAATTCTTTGGCAGCAGAAAATTATACCAATGATGATGGAGTGGTTAATAATGGTCTTTTCAGAGGCTGGAATTTTGATCAACAAGATAGTGTAACCGGCATTTCCGTCAGGTTGGAAATAGGTAATGCTGCAACCTGGGATTTTAACGATGGCGATCCTCTAGGCAAAAAGTTTTTTTTAGTAGGTACTATTACTAAGCCGAATGAATGGGAAACAGTGACATTTTCTCCATTGTTTAATAGCGGTACGAGTGATGAGCCTGACCTCATTCCGAGAACTACTGGGGATGCTAATCTCACTTTTTTAGATGACGCAAATATTGGTATTGATGCGATTGATTACATGGCGATAATATTGAACAATCGAAGGACACGATACGATAATCCTGACGGGTTTTTTGAAGTACCGGGTGATGGCAATGGAAATCAATCGAATGTTATAGCAGGTATAACCGATGATCACAATACTTATTTTATCGATAATATTAGAGTCATAGATGCCGATGTCTTCGATCAGAACCCAAATAACTAAACCATTAGTAGATTAATATTAAAAGCCAGTTCCTCTTTCGGAGCTGGCTTTTCTATTCCTATGAAATTTATTAAACCCCTTTCCCTTTTAGTCTTTATCTCGGTACAGCTTATGGGTCAAGCCGTATCGGTAGAATTAATTCAGTCCGAGGGTAGCTGGACCTTGAACCGCGGAGGTAATCCTTACTATATCGAAGGAGCAGGAGGCAGCGACTTTTTAGGTAGGTTATCCGAGTACGGCGGAAATTCGATTCGAACTTGGGGTACGGATGACAACACACAAATACTTTTGGATTCGGCGCATTCTTTGGGTTTAACGGTGTGTATGGGGCTTTGGGTAGGCCATCAGGAGCACGGTTTTGATTATGACAATGAGTCTGCGGTGGCCAATCAACTCGCTGAATTTAAAGGCTGGGTGGAGAAATACAAAGATCATCCTGCCGTACTCTTTTGGGCACTGGGCAATGAAGTAGAGCTTGGCGTAAGTTACAATAACTTGAATCTTAAAGTCTGGGACGCCATCAATGAGATCTCTGAGATGGTACACGAAGTGGATGGTAATCATCCTACCCTTACCGTTACGGCCGGCTTAAGCGCACAAAAACTTGCGGATATTAGGGAAAGGGCACCTGACCTCGACCTGTTGGGAGTAAACTGCTACGGTTGCATTGGGGGTGTGGAAAATACCATTGACCAAGGCGGATGGGAAAAACCATACATCATTACAGAATGGGGACCCAATGGACAGTGGGAATCACCAAGTACTAACTGGGGGGCAACGATCGAATTGACCAGTACCCAAAAAGCAGCGCTTTATTTTGATCGTTACAATAGCGCCATCCTGAATGACTCCGATAAGGTAATCGGCTCGTACGTATTCTTATGGGGCAATAAATTCGAGGAAACCCCCACCTGGTACGGGCTTTTCTTTGACGGCTTGGAAACAGAAGCCGTAGATATGATGACGTATCACTGGTCGGGCAGCTATCCGGAGAATAGAGCCCCAAAAATAATCTCGGCCAAGCTCAATGGTCAGTCCGTCAACGAAAGCGTGACCATACGAGATGAGGGCGACAACGAAATTGTTCTCGAAGTCGAAGATGAAAATCCGGCAACGCTTACTTTTGAGTACCTTATCCAACCGGAAATCGGGGATAATGGCACGGTTTCAGACGAAACGCAGGTTTTGCCTTATATTCCGGGCCTTTTCTCCGAGGCTTCAGGTGCTAAAGGCATCTTTACAACCCCCGAAAATTTAACCAACTATCGACTCTTCTATTTCGTGAGGGATGATGATGGAAATATAGCATTGGGGAATATCCCGTTTCGGGTTCAATTAGACCCTCTGGTAAGCGAAGATCCAAACATTTTCTTCGCCTCACGGGATACTTACGTGCGTGACGGAGAATTTAAAACGGCGGATCTGGGCGAATCTGACTTTAGCCGTTTGGTGACACGGCTTTCCGAGAACAAAGACCAAGGTTTTATACGGGAAGCCTACGTAGGATTTGATCTCTCTAGTGTCAATGAAGGAATGAACACCGCTACCGTTGAGCTTTACGGGGGAGGTACGGAAAATGTGCAAACAGTAATTTACGGGATTGGGGATTTACCCTGGAGCGAAAGTAGATTAAGCTGGGATTCCAAGTACGATAATGCACAGCTCATCGCACTGGATACGATTACACTTGGAGATGAAGAAAGATACTACAAATGGAATGTTAAAGACTATGTTTTCCGGGAGTTAGCCTCGGGCAAAGATGTAATATCATTTGTTTTTAGGAATATCACCGTGCACCCACAACTTACCATTTGGGACTCCAGAGAGACCCGGCCTAATCCACCGCGGATAGTCTTTGACTTTAACGGCGACGATTTGGTCGTAAGTAATCAGGCCAAATTCGCCAACAAGATCACCATATATCCTAATCCAACTGAAAATATCCTCAAAATTAACGGAGCAACAGATCAACTAAGCCGCTACGAAATCAGGTCAATACATGGAATCATGTTAAAATCAGGTAATCTAACCAGAGGTAATGAAGAAATAGACTTATCTTTACTGACATCGGGAGTGTATACTGTAGTGGTAAAATCAAAAGGCGGTACTTTCAAAAAAAGGTTTTTTGTAAAATAATAGATACTTAAACTGCGGTGTATTATAGCTATTTTCGAATGGCATAATTTTAATAAAAAAATAACCCTTAAGAAGAAACACGGTGACTATTTACGACATAGCTAAAGAATTGAACATTTCTGGCTCCACGGTTTCCAGGGCACTGAATAATAATCCTAGAATCAGCAAAAAAACAAGGGATTTGATACAGGAGACCGCCGAGCGATTAGGTTATAAGCCCAACCAGGTAGCCTTAGCCCTTCGCAAGGGAAACAGCAAAACCATTGGGGTTATTATACCTTTTGTTGATCGTGCATTTTTTGGCGCTGTAATTTCAGGAATTGAAGAAGTATTAAAAGCTTCGGGCAATCAAATTATGGTATGTCAGTCGCATGATATGCATGAGAATGAAGTTGAAAATGTAAATACCCTGTTAGGTGCCCAGGTGTCAGGAATTTTAATATCTGTTGCCCCAGGTGAAGACTACACGCATTTAGAAAAAGTGATACAAGCTGACATCCCTTTGGTAATGTTTGATAGAGTACATAGTAAAGTACCTACAAGTAGTGTAAAAGTGGACGACTTTAAAGGTGCCTACATGGCTACGGAACATCTGATTGAACAAGGACTTTCAAAAATTGTACATTTTCATGGTGACCGGAATCTACAAATTTATGAAGACCGGTATCAGGGATATAAGCAAGCCCTTAAAGATTACAAAATGGAATATGATCCCAAAAGGGTCTATGGAGGTGATTGCTTTATTGAAATAGGTGAAAAACTAACGGATGAATTAGTTTCGAGCGGAACAGATTTTGACGCTATTTTCGCATCGAGTGATTACAAGGCGATAGGAACCGTTAAGCGATTAAAAGTCCTCGGTTTCTCTGTCCCGGATGATATTAAGGTAATAGGTTTCGGAAATGAACCTTTAACGGAACTGCTTGAGCCTTCAATGTCATCTGTAGACCAAAAACCAAAAGAAATGGGAGTACAAACGGCAAAATCCCTTTTGGAATTAATGGAGGCTAAAAGCGATGTAAGGCCTATTAAAACTACTATCTTGAATCCACTGTTGATTTCGAGGGAATCATCTTCCAAGGAAGTTGCTTATCGTCTCAATCAGTAATAGTTTAAGCATTTGCTTTCGAAGAGTACTTTTTCGAATGAATCCTGTAAGAACTAGTAAATTTATTTGCATGAAACATTTTTTTCCATTGGTTGCAATCCTTTGCACTACATTTTCGTGTCAGACAAGCTTGGATAAGATTGAGGTCAAACCAGACCGTTTACATAATAGCTTGCAAAAGCTTACCGATGTGGTCGTCCACGATATTTTTTCGCCACCTGTGGCGAGTAGGATTTACGCCTATCCCTGTATAGCAGCTTATGAAGTTTTAGCCTTAAATGATTCAAACTATAAAACTTTAGCAGGGCAATTAAATGAGCTAGAAGCGATTCCTAAACCAGACGTTAAAATTGACTACGAGGTCGCAGCTGTCGATGTTTTTCTTAGCGTTGGTCAGGCCTTGATCTTCTCAGAAGACAGAATGGACAAGTACCGCAAAGCCTGGCATCAGGAAGTATTGAACTTAGGACTCGACAAGGGGGTATTCCTTAATTCCACGGCTTACGCTCAAAAGGTACACGATCATATCTTGGCGTGGGCTGATGGTGATAATTACAAGGAAACACGAACCTTTCAAAAATTTACCATCACCGATACGGATTCACGGTGGCAGCCTACCCCCCCGGGATACATGGAAGCAATAGAGCCGCATTGGCGCCAAATCCGACCATTCGTCATTGACTCGTCAAATCAGTTTCAACCGGAACACCCCACTGAGTTTAATATGTCCGAGGACAGCCAATTTTACAAAGAGACATTGGAAGTATATAATGCGGTAAACCAACTAAGCCAAGAGCAAAAAGAAATTGCAAGTTTCTGGGACTGTAATCCATACGTCATGAACATACATGGCCACGTTATGTTTGCCACCAAAAAAATCACGCCAGGGGGACATTGGATGGGAATATCAAAAATTGCCAGTCAAAAAGCGGGGGCTGATCTCATGAAAACGGCCCAGGCCTATGCCCTCACTGCCATAGCCTTGGCGGATGGTTTTATTAGTTGCTGGGATGAAAAATACAGAAGTAACCTGATCAGGCCTGAGACTGTAATAAATAGGTATATGGATGAGGAATGGCTGCCTTTTTTGCAAACACCGCCTTTTCCTGAGTATACGAGTGGCCATAGTGTAATTTCCGGCGCAGCAGGGGAAGCCTTGACTTCAATTTACGGAGATAACTTCAGTTTTATAGACAGCACGGAAGTAGATTATGGTTTGCCGGCACGCAGGTTCGAATCCTTTAGGGCGGCTTCTGATGAAGCCGCTATCAGCAGATTGTACGGTGGTATTCATTACATGCCCGCCGTGACAAATGGCCTTAGTCAAGGTAGGGCTATCGGCAGTTACATCGTCAAACAGCTCGATATGATAAACAACGAACCCTCCCTTTCGGCCAATTAAAAGCAAAATA
>JBCCIX010000040.1:0-15999 GCA_039028075.1 Bacteroidota bacterium
ACACACCCAAAATAATCTGATGCGACATTCGTGATAACATTACTAGAGATGGTATCGTATCTGCTAACCTCACGCTGATCTGAAGGATTATATGGAGTATGAAACTCAGTAGATTCGTCCTGAGTGAATTTACCTACCGAAATTGCATTTCCTGAGATAGAAGAAAAACTACTTCCTGTTACCGAACAGTATTGTGTGCCAAAATGAAAGTCCACTCCGGTAGCGCCTAAGTTTTTGAATACACAATTTTTGAACGCAACTTCTTTTGCATTAGCCACGTAAATGGCTGATGCTGGACGTTTGACAAACTGTTGGTTATCAGGTGTAGCCGCATAGTTATGCTGCCCCGTCTGACCATTGAGATAACCATTTTCACTTGGATATGACCAGTTAGCATATTGAAAACTGACACCCTCAAATTCAATATTTTCCAGGGGTTTATCATCCGTTCCGGTGATTTTAACTAGAGTATCAAGTGTGGGATATACAATACTCAAGGCATCTATATCTTCGTGTGGTAACGGCTTATAATAAAGCATTTGATCAGTGGGATCGTGATACCATTCCCTGCCTTCTGTGATAAACCCTAAAGCATTTTCAAAATAGTAGGGATGCGAATCTTCGTGCATGGGATAAGGTCGATTGAATAAAACCTGCTCTTCTCTATCTTGAAACTCAACTTCAGTGAACTTCGTAGTAAGACCAATATCCGTTGCTTTCTTGATCCTCAGGTAGCTTTCGGCCCATGATTGAAATAATACTAACTCCGCGTCACTAACTTCGTAAAGTAGGTTCCCGTAGCCTCCTTGTAGAATTAACTTGCGATCTGCAATATCCCATCCACTTGAGTACAGATAACCGGTATCAGGGTAACGTGACCTAACCGCTTTCTCTCCATTAACATAAAGCTGGCGAAAAGGAGCAATTGCCTTTACTTGAGTCTTATAGATTCCCTCGTATTCACTTTCTACCCAGTTTTCCGCCAGTACCCCTGAGTGGATCACAGCCTCGCCGGGATGATTAGAGATGTATCGTATGGTCGTACCTGCACCGCTACTATGGGAGTGGTCAAACTCAAGAGTCTTCTTCAAATAATAATTCCCTGGTCTAAGATGTACGTTGATGTCCTCATTACTTTCTTCCAATAAGTATTTTACTTTCTCTTGGACCGCCGAAATGGTTTTGAGAGGTTTTTTTGAATTTCCTGAGTTACGATCATCACCTGTAGGTGAGACGTAGATATGCCGTTGAGCGAAAACCAAAGTGATAGAAGACATCCAAAGAATAGTTAGCGTAAACATCAGAATCAGCAGTTTAAGCAGCAGATGCTGGAAGTACGTGAGGTGTAGTAGATTTATATTCATGAAGTAAACTTTAATTAAAATGATTGTTACCCAAAAGTTGATCAAATAAGCACTACTGAAGTTCGCTATGAACTTTAAATTTTTGGAGAAATAATCACATTAATTAGTAGACAAAAGAAAATTGTTTTTGGTCAATATACTCCGTTTATTTTCTTTGATTCTGACTGTATTTTGACTTGCTCGTGATTAGTGGGCTTGACTTTGTAGAGACTTTCAAGAAAAGTGATGATTTAAAATCAAAGAGTGACACTATCTGATCAAAATAATCCTTTGCCAGCAAATTTTTTGTTAAATTAAGAGTGTCCAAATGGGTATGGGTTAAAAGAACAATTTTATACTCATCTTGAAACAAGCTTCCAATACGCGATGAAAACTTTAGTCGAAAAATGGACCTATTCGCCCGAAATTTCTTTTTCTATAAAAGAATATACATTCGGAAGCAAAGAAGCGTTGAGTGATGAAGTATTAATGAGAATGCATGATGAATATGAAATTACGCTGTTATTAGGGTGCAGGGGTAAAAGGTTTGTTGGTAATACCATTGAAAATTTCTCAGGTTCAGACCTCTTTTTTATTGGACCGCACGTACCTCATGCCATTCAGTTAGATAAAGGCCAAGTAGGCCGTGGTATTACAATCCATTTCTTACGCGACGCATTCGGTAATGGTTTCTTCGATATTCCGGAGAGTAAGGATATTGATAAGTTACTGCAAAATTCTAAACTGGGCATCGCGTATCTCAGCACTCAGGCCATTTGCTTTTACGAAAGCATCAATGCATTGATTGAGCTCAAATCATTCGATCGAATGATTGCTTTTTTCCAATTGTTACAAAAGATAGCAACCGTAGGTGACGGTAGAGTATTATCAAGTCGTGGCTTTACACCATTGGTCAATCAAAAAGACTACGAAATTGTCAATAAGACGTATAAGTATATTATGAATCGATTCGAAAATCAACCCATCACACTGAACGAAATTTCGAGTCATGTAAATATGTCACCCGCTACTTTTTGCCGATACTTTAAGAAGCATTTTCATAAAACATTTACAAACTTTCTTAATGAAGTTAGAGTAGGCCACGCCTGTAAATTGTTACAAGAAACTAATAAAAATATTGCCGAGATTGGCTTTGCATCAGGTTACAATCAACTGTCACACTTTAACAGACAATTCAAAGAAATTGTGGGCTACAGTCCAAAAGAATACCGGTTAGCTTTAAATGGTTAATTTCCCCACTCCTAATAATCTTCTAAGACGGTGCCGATATTTCTAGATAAACCACTCCATGATGTTCCAGTGTAAAATCAACGTTTAGCATTCCAGTATCTTGAACTTCTGTTGTAAGCACCTCAGGTCTCATTAGTTGATTCAGTTCTCGATATCGATCAAGGTTTTTCATGAATTTCTTGCGATCTTCTTCATACTTAAATGCCTCAAAAGCAAAGCTATCGAATCTACTGATGGGGATGTTACCTTTCATGCCGTACTCTCCTTTCATGGGCCCTAGCTCCACTATTTCACCTTGCTCATTCCACCAAGTAGGCCAAAAGTTACTATGAGTTTCATCTATGATCCACTTTTTAATCACTACCTCATCTTGATCAAATCCTGTGACGGTAACACTTACTTCTTCCGCCCCGGTAGCAGCAAAATCTTTGTTATGATTGAAGGCGAGTACCTTCAACGTATTTTCATTCTTATCAAATGAACTAACCGCGTAGACCTCATTATTAAGGAATTGTTCCAGCCCGTTTTTAACGACTGCCACCCTTTCATCCCCGGCCATTCGATGACACAGCTTGGCCACGTTGACCACGGGCATCTCAATAATTCCCCAAACCCGATTAGACGACCAACTCCATCTTGTGATCCAGTCAATATTGTTATCCAGCGCCAATTTGAATTTAAAAGCATCCAATGATAATTGAGCGGGATGGCCAGTCACTCCGCCTAAAAGCTGGGTTTGGGCTGTATCAAATAAAGTACCTTCCTCTCCTAGTCCAAACTTGAGATCCTTTATTCCCAAAGAATCGGCGTAATCCTGAATAGATTTATTCTTAACTGCAAATTCGGTAGGTGAGGTATTCCAATTACTGTAGTGGGAAGTCACCACATAATGTAGCGGAGTGCCTTTATCACCAGTATAGTAATTGGTTTCCTTGTAAGCATGATAAATAAGTTCCTTTCCATCCCAAAATCCACAAACCGCACATGGATGTATCTGCATCTTAACTTGACCACTACCGATCACAGATTCAAGCGCTGCCACGGTATAATCATAGAGTTTAAATACTGCCTGCTTCGATTTTTCTACTGATTTATCCTCTACATAAAAAATATGGTCGTTTTCATATTCCGCTACAAACCCCCAGTCCCATGATGCCAGCGTTTCTTTCCCAAACTCATCAGCCAGTGCACTCGTGAGTGCCTGAATGTAATCAAAATACTCATTGTAATCATCCGGGGGCCTTACGTTGGTATAGAAATGCGGACTCATTTCAGGGTCAGAAGACATACATATAGGTACCGCGCCGGTTTTTATCAACGGTTTTACTCCTTGCCGTACGATATTCTTGCAAGCATGTACAAGTGCGCTAAAGTCATATCCCGAATTACAATCATAAGGATCTATAAATAAATCCCGTGTTTTATCCGAACAACCCGGATAACCGGCAATCTCACCACCGGTAGCCAATTGCAAATCGAATCTCTCCAGAAAGGGATACCGTTTGGCAACAAAATCATCTGGTTGTTTATCTGCTTTTTCAAGGAAATTATCTCCCCAGAACCAGATGATCTCACTCTCCCATATGTTTGGTATCTCTTTACCGCGAACATTTACGTTAACCTCAAAACCAACTCTTGATATTTGAGTCTTCTCATTTGTATTACTTTGGCAAGCAGCAATCCATACGGCAATCGTAAGACACGTAGTGTAAATGATGAGATCGGTACTTTTCATATTCCTCTAAATCAACATGTTATTGGGTATGTGTAAATGGATAAGGGTTTTCTGCATAGCAAGCGTCAATTACCTCTTGGATTGGGGCGGTAGCAAGGCCAATAAAATTATCGGCACATCCATAATAGATTCTAACTAGTCCATCATCTTCCACGATGGCGTTAGCAGTAAAAACTACATTTGATACCCTTCCTACCACTTCATAATCTTCAAATGGGCTTAGTATTGGCTTTACCGTTCGGGCAAGCACCTTCCACGGTTCTTTTTCGTCTAAAATACACGCACCCAGCGAATAGATGTATCCATTACAACTTGCTGTTACCCCGTGGTATATTTCTAACCATCCTTCCTTTACTTTGATTGGAACAGCACCTGCCCCTATTTTAATGTTATCCCAGAATCCCTGTCGAATATCCATCACCGGACGTGCCTGTCCCCAGTGAATCAAATCTGGCGAAAAAGATATCCACATTCCATTGTTCTCATTCGATCCGTCGGGGTTTCCGCTTGGTCGATCCAAGCGACAATAAAGGCCATTAATCTTTTCCGGAAATAATGCTGCGTTTCTATTACCCAGCTCAGAAATTATACCTACCCGTTCAAAGGTTTTGAAATCGTCGGTTTTAGTTAACGCCACTCTAACTCCAATTGCAGAATCGGATGAGTGTGTTACATAGTAGGTATTCTCCAGGGGTGTAATGCGGGTATCATAAACATCACATTCTTCTGGCCATAATTCCATGGGCTCAAGTAATAATGGCTCCGGATCAGGTGTGAAATCGATACCATTTTCACTACGTGCTATCCAAAAAAGGTAAGGGCGTACCAGCTGAGTAGCGTTCACAATCATAATATATTCATCACCTACTTTTATTGCTCCTGGATTGAAACAACCTACGGTATCCCATCCAAATTCGGGACCTCTCAATATTGGATTTGCTGTGTGCCTTGTAAAAACCATGTTCAGTAATCTGTAATCGTCTGTCAGTTAATTGATAATAATGTATTCCCAAAGGGCTGTAAGGCCTATCCAGAGAAACTGGATTCCAACTATCCATTTCCACAAGGCCGGCCATGCGTTCAAGCCAACAAATGGACCTTTGACATTAGGTATGGTATAGACCGTTAAATCTTGTAAAGATGCTCGGCTTTTAGGTTTTTCGAATTGACTTAGAAGGAAAGCGGCAGCAATGGTATAAACGAATGATATGATCCCTACATTAGCAAAATTAATATCAGTGGATACATCTAGAATAATACCTAAAACAATTCCCGATACGCCAGCAGCGAATGCGGCATTTGACGTGACCCGTGTGGAAAATATCCCGACCAAATAAAGTGCAACTATCACCCCAAAAATATCTCCAAGAAAGCCTTGTAGAAAAGCCATGGCGGTTGATGATTCAGCGACTTGAGGTAAAATGAAGAATACACAAACTACGCTTACAGCTTGAACAAGACGTGACGTGGTCTTAAGCTCCTTCTCTTTCTTTGATTTACTAATAAATCTGACCACTATGTCCTTAGTGATTAAGGTTCCCGATGATGTCAGAACACCATCTACAGTAGATAACAACGAGGCCATTAAACCTGCCATTAATATGCCCCTGATACCTACGGGAAACATTTCAAGGATTACGGTAATATATGCCTTGTCTGGTACAGTGTCTGGCCGTAATTCATGCATACAAACTCCAACCACATATCCCGCGAGGAAAATGAAGATATGTCCGCAACCCAGAAAGAGCATTGCTTTTTGTGCATGTTCTTCGTTACGCGCGGTGAGCAACCGTTGAGCCATCGTAAAATTGCAGGCAATCCACGAGGTTCCGGCAATGATAGCCCATACTATCCCAGAAGGAATGGGATACCAGTGGTCAGAAAACAAATCGAAATCAACTTTAGGAATAGTACTCGTCAATAAAGTACCTGATTTACTCAGTGATTCGATATGTATAAGGGCACCTATACCTCCTACTCTATGAACGGCCATCACAGCAACAGTTACTATCGTAACCGCCATAAAAATGGCCTGATAGACATTTATGGCCATTACCGTTTTCATTCCTCCCATGGCTACATAGAGTCCGGTGATAAGGAAAAGAACTACTGCGCCCAAATAAAGGGGCCAATCAAATATTTCATTGAGAAATAAAGACCCTAAATAAATTAGCGTGGTTAAGACCACGACCGATGCTAAGGCCATGACTATGGCAAAAAGCATACGACAAGCCGGATTAAATCGCTTTTCTAATAATTCCGGTGTGGTGGTGATTTTTGTACGCCAAAAGATGGGAATGAAAAACATGGCGGCTAGCGGGGCAGTTATCCAAAGATTTACAGCATTCCATTGGATAGTTAATCCCCACACAAAACCAATTCCAGCTACCGCCATGATTCCTGTATCAATGGACATGGCTACCAACGTAAGTCCCGTCTTAAACCAATGGCTATCTTTGCCACCTGATAAAAAATCATTAGCACTTGATCCGTGATATTTTCTACTCATTACTAATCCCGTCACAAGAACAATTGTGAAGTAAATGAGAACAACAGTCATATCGACGATCCATTCACTTTTGATCATTGAGGAATCCGCTAAATGCAATGGTCCAGATTGAGTAATACTTAATTAATCGATAGTGAAATACGGTGTTAATTCGTTAGGTATCCTCCAATCGATGTTCAAAGACTAGCACTATTTTGATACTCGAAGCAATTCGGGAATACCACACGATGGGTTCACAAGTAGCATCGCTTAATCTACCCCACCAAAACACCTCTCTGAACTTTGAGCTATAAAATATTTAGAAATTAAGATTTGCCGACTCAAATGAAATCATAGAGAGTAACCTACTTCTCTTTAGATTTTAATAATTGATAAGTTTCCAGGAGCAAGTCACCACGTGAATACTCCATTTGCGACAGATTATCGCGCAATATCTTTTGTGTTGAAAGGTCTTCAATGCGTCCAAGCCATTTTTCTATCAATACATCTTCGGCCATAACCTCTGGTTTTAGTTCGTGAAAAGGATAAGCGTAGGCATATTGCGTACCTCTTATACTTTGGTAGGTTTGTACGCCTCTCATCTTAACTGTATCCATTAAGTAAATATCATGCATAAAACCTTTCATGCCTAAGTACTGGGCTGCTTCAAAATATTCAGAGTCTTCGTCTATATCTGAGATATAAATGGTCTTGGCACGCTGTTGATGAAGAGTTTGTTGTACTTCGCGGGGTTGTACATCAGAAATAATGTCATCATTCGTTAAAGCTAAATGTGCCGTTACGCCGGCAGCTTGGCCAAGGGCAGTCCAGGTTGGTTCTAACCGTATACCGCTGAATCCTACGTGACTTGCCGACACGGCTACCGATACTAAAAGATTATTAAGACTTTTGGGTAGTATCACCCCTAATGGTATTTGAAATGGTGCTGGAATATAATTAAAATCACCATCAGCAACATCAGGATGTAATGACGCCGGGGCCACTCCATGACAATTCATGGCATAATCTCCTATAGCCACGCCATCTGCCTTAAATTCTGTGATTAACGACCCGGGAATTGTGTTAACATCATTCTGAGTGAAGAAGTAATGTCCATCTACACGCCTGGCTTCTCGGATATAAAGCCTTGGAGGAAGGTTATCGTTATCTACAAATTCATCTTTTGCCAGGCCCCACTTCCGCGCTTGTTTCCTGTACTTTATGGGCACCAAGCTATCGTTTTGCACAAAATAGATCATACCTAGGATATGGTGAAGATGGTCGTCAACAATTTGTTTCCGGATTGCCCGATCTCCATCTGGGTAGGCATAATTCTTACCCAGCATAGCCATCCTGACCGGGGCGTTCTTAATGTCATTAATGTCTGCCTTTCTGTTGGGAAGCATTTGTGTTCTGAACAGTCCATCGTTCCCTTTCTCCACGAAAACACTGGAAACCTTTTCTTCTCGAAGGACATCGGCTATCGACAAATAGTTAGATCGATCGTAACGTTTAGGTTGGGCCAAGCGCTTGCGATTCAATGAATCGTCCGTCATAATTAATCGAAAGTTGTAACCCTGTACTTTTCGATCACCCTGACCGGAGCTGCCAGGAAGTATGCGACCATACTGGTAAAAAAGATGACCTGCTAAAAACTCTCCAAAATCCTGACGTGACTCCCTACCAATGCGATACGAGGCCCCGGCCATCACGGCTAAATCACCTTCATAAGTGGCATCAATGAACACTCGCCCACTGATTGTGGAGACCGAGCTATCATTTGAATTCAGAAGTTTGAGGGAATTTAATGTAGATTGGCCATTTTCATCAGCTGTAGATTCTATTGCTCGAAGTAAAAAACCTGTTTTAACGTGAATATTAGGAAATTCAGAAAGCATTTGCCGAAATACGTTTAAAGTAACGTGAGGCTCCGCATGAATTCCATGATGACAATCCTTTACCTGTTTGGAATCAACTCCATACTTATCCACGTAGTATTGCTCTACTCTTTTCGTGTAGTCTAGAAATATTCCCCCTAAAGATTCGTAAGAGATAAAATCAGTAAAAGACAGACCTGAAGTCATTAATCCTCCAATTTGATGGTGTTCTTCAACGATAAGTATCTTATGATCGAATTCTGCGGCGCTTAGCGCGGAAGCAATCCCGGAGAAAGTGGCTCCAAATATTATAATATCATACTCTGCTTCAACCTGTTGCGATTTAGGCTGACAAGCACTAAACAACAAGATGTAGATTAATAAAACCACAACGAATGTGCCGCTTGGAGTTATAAAATCGAGTTTATCTTGAACTTCATATTTCATAGGTTAATCATTACTAGTCAGAGAAAAGATTTCTGATTTCGGATCATTCGCTAAAAATACCCTTCAAATTTCCAAAGGAGCAGTTCTTAGGTGCTCCCGCCAAATGGCGGGTGGGTAGTTTTCAGCTTTACGGGAAATTTTTTACTCGTACGTTTCAAAGGCACTTTTTCTTGTGCCATAAATTAGTCATTCACCAGTAATTAATCATCAAAATATACTTAAGGCTGCTATTTAGTGTTTGGGAAAAATTGTACCACAGCATGAAATCACTCACCCTTTTTTAACTACTTGTATTTTAGTAGTAACCGCTCGATATCTTCTTTTTTTGATCAGTCTAATCTCATGTAAAGCAGACCGTTCTGCAATTAACAACTCCCCACAAGAGTCTTTGAAAAGCACTCTAGTGAGGAGTAATGAATGACCACGTACATAAGTTCTAATCAGCCCAAACCAATTTCGTAGCACTCTGGAATACAGAACTTACATTTATCTGATCAACCGGTGTATTCGGGTTTCTATCAATTTCAGAATCGGGATACGTCATTTGATTGGCCCTTCCACGTGGATTGGTTGGACTAAAAAACTCCGTCTTTCTAGTCTCATTATACGCCTCAATAAATTGAAACTGAAATAAATAAATGAACTTCTGTAGAACAATATCATCTAAAGTCAGCGCTCCAGAACCGGGGCTTACATCAGCGTAAGCCAGGTAAGTATCGATTTCGGCTTGGCTAAGCATTTCGGCCGGATTGAAAAGAGCAGCTTGTTCCAACGCAGACCTAACGGCACCTTGGTAAGTGGCATAAGCATCATCTGATCCCGATCGTAATTCTGCCTCTGCTTTTATAAATTGCAATTCTGTGTACGTTAACAAGGGAAGAGGAGCTTGTAAAAACTGCAAGAACCGTGGCTTTGAGTAAAGATCGCCATTCGGATTTTGAAAGTCTTCTGAAGCCTGTCCATTTGGCCCTGGCGTTCTTTCACCTATTCCATCATCCGGAATAGTCAACCACAGTGCTGCTCTGGGATCCTCATCTACTTCGTTATTTGGCGTAAATCCTGACATCGCATTGAAAATTCCATTGCCAGCAGCAGACCTTGGCTGCGTAAATTCAGGTACGGCCAGTGGATTACCGTTTTGAACTGTGTTAGCATAGATTGAGATAACCAAACCTTCTTCTTCGTTCTGAAATGAATTATTCAACGCATTAATACTTCGCTGAGCATTGGCAGCGTCTACATTAATTAATTTCATATATAATCGAGCTTTAAGACCATAGGCCGTTTTAACCCAAAGTGTACGATCTCCTTCGAAAATGATATCATCAACGCCTGGTCCACCCACCCCATCAGTACGTTCTAAATTAGCAATGGCATCATCCAGAATGGCCTGAATATCATCATATAGTTCTTCATGCGCATCAAAGTTAGGTGCACGTATATCTAATCTTGCCGCTTCTGAAAAGGGGATGTCACCATAGAGATCTATCAAGTTAGTCAAAGTAAAAGCACGGATTATATCAGAAATACCCGCATACGCATAGGCCTGATCTGCCTCAGCTTTATCTTTCATCAAATTAAGATCATTCAAAAGTAAAAATCCATTTTCCCAGGCTTCCCCATTAAATAATGCAAAGGCATCATAGGCATTATTTCCTAAGCCATAGGTGATACCTTCGGACATGTATCCTGCAAACGTAGCTCCATTCCCACCTGCTACCTCTTGGCTGTAGCTAAGAATTATTTGGGGAAGAAGTGTAGTAAGTGTAGGATCCTCCACCAATTCCGGATTGGTGTCAATATCGTCAAGAGTAGAATCCGAACATGCGACCGCAAAGAACAGAACAAGAATGATCGATAAAAATCGATTTGATTTCGAGTATTTTTTTATTGAATCCATAATGCTAATGTTTAAAAAGTTGCGGTAAGTCCTAGGCCAAAGCTTCGAGTTTGTGGAGTTTGATTCCATTCCACTCCCTGACTATTGAAACGATTACCAAATTCTGTCTGCACATAATTCACTTCAGGATCTACAAACGAATCTGTAATTAAGAACAAGTTTCTACCGGCAAAATATAGTGATAAACCTTCAAGAAAGGTATTATCAAGCATCTTACTTGAGAAATCGTAGGTTAATCTTACTTCTCTCAATCGTACAAAAGAAGCGTCTTGCAAAGCATCCTGATACGCACCTCTAAACTGCCAAATATGTGTATAGTAGGTAAAGGCTTTGTTGATCGGAATATCATTTTCACCGGTCACTTGTACATTTCCATTCTCATCGATACTCCCTTTAACTCCATCTATGATTACGTCCTGCTCCCGACTAAGTGTCTCCTCAGATGTTCCTCTAAACCGCGTTTCTATCGCTGATTGAGAAAATATCTGCCCTCCTTGACTCCAATCGATTTGAAACATCAAATTCAGATTTTTATACGTCAAATTATTAATGAAATTCATTCTAAAGTCAGGCAATGGAGACCCAATAACCCTATTTTCAAAGTCAATAATAGGCATACCGTTCACTCCACTACTAGGATCATCTAAAACCAGCGTACGCCCGGTAGCCGGATCGGTTTGAAAAGAAATTCCGAAAAAAGAAGGGAAATCCTGACCTACTTCTGCTACCTGAATAGCGTTAACTCCATCTGGCGAGGTGATAGTAATTCTATCAATACCATCTGCTAATGACTCAACGGTATTTTCGTAAGTGAAAAAGTTAGTAGTCAGATTCCATCTGAAATTATCCGTAAGAACCGGAGTCGTTGACAATACAATTTCATGACCGGAAGAAGAAATCTCACCTCCATTTCTTATTTCCTCGGCTGCCCCGGCAGAAAAGGCAAGGGGAACAGAAAATATTTGATTTTCAGAAGTACTGTTGAAATAGGTATAATCAATATTGAATCGATCATTTAAAAAACGAAGGTCAAAGCCAAGTTCAACCGTTCTAGTGTTCTCAGGCTCGAGATCGGGAGATATACGAGTAGTATTAGATGAAAATGCATTCAAACCGTTGAATGGAAAAGTAAAACCACCAGGGTTATTGGCTGTGAATCCATTATTATTCACGTACAACGGACCGGCTTGACCAACTTCTGCAAAACTTGCTCTCAATTTAGCAAAGGAGATTATACCATCTTCAAGACTGGGAACAAGATTAGTGAGGACAAAACTCGTACCTATCGACGGATAGAAGAAGGAACGGTTATCGGCAGGCAGGTTAGAAACATAATCGTTCCTTCCTGAGATATTTAAGTAAATTTTATCTTCCCAACCTACATTAACATTACCGTAAAAACCAACTATTCTTTGATCTTGTCTTGTATTTGAAGCGGTTATGAGTGTAGCATTAGCAAGGTTGGGAAAACCACCCGACACAAAATTTTGACCAAGCGACGAATTTAAATCAATTCTTTGGTCAAAGAATTCACTGCCCAAGATGGTTTCAATGCTTATGCTTTCATTAAGTTGGGCATTGTGAGCTAAATAAAAGTTAGAATTTATGGTTTGGCTGGATACCGTATTGATAGTTAATGACCCACCACTTGGAGGTACAGTTCTACCTATATCACCAGTTCCCAATTCCCGAAATTCTTCTTGGGTGGTGTTAAATCTATCGATACCTAAACGGTAATTCGCTGTAAGCGAAGGCGCTATTTCATATTCAAGGAAAAAATTACCTAAGATCCTGGGCGTTTCTGAAGTTCTGTAGTTATTTTCTACTACCCAGTACGGATTGTTTTGACCACCTCTGAAATAAACTTGCTGATAAGGATCATTATCTGAGGCAAACTGCGTACCGGCAAGATTGTAAGATGGTGGCGCTTCCCACAGACCCCTGAAATAATTCTTATTACCTGCTAAATCAGGAAAATCGTCAACATCGGTTTCAGAAAAATTAAAGAATACACTTGCGGTCAGTCTGTTTGTAATCTTTGACTTTAAGTTAGCTTTAAAATTAACTCGTTCCAGACCGGTATTAGGAATTATACCTTCCTGATAACTTTGGCCCATGCTCAGATAATAACTAAAATCTTCTCTATTCTGAGCTACTGATATATTGGAGTTAATTGTGAAACCATTCTCAAAGAAAGCATCACTATGGTCATAAGCCTGGCCTACAACCTCTTCGCCCACATTATTCACGTATGACCCTAATTCACTGATTCTGGGTCCGTAAGAAATGCCCGATGTGTTACTAAAAGTTCCATTGCCTTGAGAATACACTTGCTGAAGGTCAGGCAAGTAGCCCACCTGATCAATGGAAGAATAAAGATCTAAGGTGACAACCGGCCTTCCGCTCGTTGAAGACCCAGACTTTGTGGTGATCACCACTACTCCATTAGCAGCTCTAATTCCATAAAGTGCCGATGCTGTTGGACCTTTAAGAATATTCATAGACTCAATATCGTTCGGATTTATATCGATGGCTCGACCTGCTATCGGCAGTCCATCCACAACATATAAAGGTTGGTTGTTGCCTGTAATAGACCGGCTTCCTCGAATATTCACGGTAGGCTCTCTGCCAGGCTGCCCACTCGACAGATTAACTGAAACCCCAGCTGCCTTTCCTTGTAGACTGTTCAAGACGTTAGGATTACCTACCGCGTCAAGATCGGAGCCTTCAATTTCTTGCGTCGCATACACTATTTCTTTTTTAGACTTCTCCAAACCAAAGGAGGTTACCACAATCTCCTGCAACTGCTGAATGTCGGCCTCTAAGACCATATCGATAGTGGTCCTGTTGCCAACTTTGGTCTCAATAGTCTTAAAGCCAATAAACGAAAAGACTAACAGGTCATCGGATTCCGCAGATAGTGAATACAGCCCGTCCACATTCGTAGTGGTTCCTCGAGTTGTTCCTTTTATTTGAACTGTTACACCTGCTAATGTTTCGTTATCATCAGCTTTGACCGTACCGGAGACTGTGGTTGGTTGTGCACGTGCTGATACTGCCCATAGCAAAGACATGACCATTAAAATTCCATTTAGATTTAGTAGTGCATTGCTCTTTGCTTTTTGAAACAAGTAAATAATTAACTTCATAGGCTTACTTTTTAAATTGATAAGTCTCTCACCGTAAGAGAATAACTTGTACATTACACTGTTACGTTTATACGCAACTATACCATTCAAAGAAAAAAACAGGGCGCTAATTAATCTTCCGTTTCTATTTCAAAGAATGATACTATTTTGTTTGTGGTCTAAATAAGGCCTAGGTCTGATCATCCCATTAGGATTGAAGAAAAATGCTAACCAAATAAAAGTAATTGGCTCTAAAAATTAGACAGCGAATGCTAAGGAGCATAAATTAGTTTACTCAAACCTAAAATCTGTCTCTACTATTGGCTCATCCTCAGAGAATCACTAAGTTAAACGGTGTGGTTCATTGGCTACTATGTCGCTGTTAAGGTTCGATATTGGAAAACCGCTTCAAATAAACAATGTATTAAGACCGTTTGATTTAGTTCGTGTAATATCTCGTAGAGATGGAAGATAGAGCATAGACCTGGAAGCAAAATTTAAGAATCTTGACTCTGGATTTTCAAAACCTGTTTGAAGGTTGTTCACTTGATGGTAATAAAAAGATAAATTAGCACCTACGCATCGAAATTTACAATTCGAATCATTAGAAACTATCGCAAAGAAATACCCTATCAATAGTTTTCCTTAGAAATGTGGCTGTTAACCGGTAGAAGAAAAGGCCACCTTGTGCAATGAGCGGTAAAGCTCCCCCTCTTGGGCTCGAACCAAGGACCTACTGATTAACAGTCAGCCGCTCTAACCAACTGAGCTAAGGGGGAGTGTTTTCAAACGGACTGCAATATTAGAGTTTGGTACCATAATTTCCAATAGATAAAATCGAAATATTTTAGCTAGAAAATCAGTACTCCAAAGTAGATCAGGGTAAATAAAATCAGGAATACCATACCCGCCTGGGCCAGCAGTCTTAGCCAATGCGGAGGTTGAAAATCGGCTGTAACCTCTTTGGACAGAATCACTTTGTAATTCAGATAAGCGGCCAAAGGGGCTATAACAAAAGATAGAATAGTGGCCAGGTCGACCAGGCTTTTGAGATCATTCAAAAACTGGGAAATTACAATATATGAACCGACTGTAACCAACCCTATCCACACCGTATAGCTCCACTTTTGAGTTTTACCACCCAATAGTTTCTGAATACGTTCCATAGAACGTCCGTAGCCGTCCAATACGGTAATGGACGTACTGAACATAGTACTGAAAGCAGCCGCAGCTATAATGATGTAGCTCCACTCACCAATGGATGAAGTATACATGCCAATCAACTGACCGGCAAAGGCTGCCGAACTGTTGGACAGTTCTATACCCGTACCGAATAAAACCAGTGCCCCTAAAGATAAAAAAACGATAGCCAGAAGAGCTGTAATGCCATAACCTAAGTTAAAATCAAGCAGCGTTTCTTTTTTAGTTGGCCGGTAACCGGTTTGCTTCATGCGAGCCTCAGCCCATAGTCCCGTCCAGGTACTCATATCTACGGCGGTAGGCATCCAACCCATTAAAGCGATAAGAAATATAACTCCCTCAGGAGATAACACCTCTTTAGGCAAAAATCCCGCTACCCTAGGAGTACGTCCGTTAATAAATGCAATCATTACAGCAGTCACGGTAGAGATCAGTAAGACGGTACTGACCACCTTCAAAAGACCATCCAGTGCGTTGTACTTGCCGGTTGAAAGCAGTATCACGCAAAAGAAAAATATAACTGCCGCCCAAATATCGATCGATATAGCTAACCCCATAAGGTTACTCAATAATCCGGCAGCTACAAATGTGACGGCCGCGGTTACTATAAACATACTGATAAAAGTAACG
>JBCCIX010000041.1:0-15985 GCA_039028075.1 Bacteroidota bacterium
AATCTCCTTCAATATTCAAGTCATTCACTTCAATAGTATATTCCTGATCCTGACCTGTTTGGGTATTAGTTTTTACCAACTCATCATTCACGTACAGCTCAACAGTACGTTCATTTCCGTTGAATTTATTTAGGCATTCTACTGATAAACTACTGAGTCCACCTTGCAGCGTAGATGAAGTAATGCCGGTCACTTGCTTGTGGAAATAAACACCCCTACCGTCAATATCACCATTAATTCCCTTCGCGTTCACATTCCAAATCCAGTCACTATCACCTTGATAGGTTTCCGAACCCCAACCATCCAATGTCATGTTTGAAAAAGTCTCGGTGTATTGGGAAGGTGCATTGTTGCTATCTACGATCTCAAAACTCATCAATCTTTCTGTTTCAAGCCCCCCATCATCAATCACCACGGCACGTAATTGATGAGTGCCGATATCCAATCCGTTCAAAATGGGTTCATTGTGCCATAGGAAAGGTGCTTCGGTTTTGGTTCCTATAAGTACATCGTCCACATAGAGCGAGACTTGATCTAACCCAAAATCATCTTCCACATCCAGTTCCACTAAAAGGGTTGAACCTTGCTTGATTTCAGTAAACAGCGGCTGTAGAAATTCGACCTTGGGGCTTGTATTTAGACCTAAAATAGCGGGTGGATTTGCCCCTGAAATAGCATATAGTGTATTTCCGATTGGTGCTTTATCATCTAAAACAGGGAAGTTATTGATGTGATCATCAGGGTTTCTTCCCACTTTTATTGGTCCTGAATACACCTTGTCAGGATCTGACCATGGGGTTTTGGTCCCAAAATCATGATTGAGTTGGAGGCAACGGTTATTAAATAAAAAGTTAGGGTTAGCTGAGACGGTATGTTGGGTAGACCACGGTCCCATTATGGCAAAGTAATTCGGGGCATTCGTATTGGTTTCCGGGTAAGGTCCCCCGGATTCTACCGGAGGCATATCCTCCGGCAACGTAATCCGATTGGCTTCAATCAGATTGTTGCCATCATCACCGGTATGGAAGCTAACTTCCTGGTGAAAGTCATTATCATACACCACATTGTACTCCACACCGCCTCCCTGGAGTGAAATATGACGAAGGTGAGTGATCTCACAGCCTGTAACTAAGTTATCACCGTCCTGGATAAAGAAGTAACCTTGGGCGCCTCCTGCCTTTCGATGCGCCCCCTTTACCTTTAAGTCACGGAAGGTGGTATGCGATGCATCACAGCGCATAGGGTCCCTGCCGCTGTTATAAATATTGACTTTATCCAGCCAGCAATCCGTAGAACGGGTAAATTTGACCGAAATATTGCCATTGTTTGGCATTTCATCATTCTCCGGGATACTATAGTTCCAATCGTATTTTGGTTCTCCCCAGCCACCTTGAATAGTCAGCCTGTAAATGCCTGACCTCGAAACACCTTCCCGAAAATGAAAACCAAACCCATTTAGAAAATTTATGGTGCAAACGACTCCTTTCCGGGTTTCGCCAAGAATGGAAACATTAGACTTCATGGTAACTTCACTTTGAAGATCATATTCTCCATTTCTCAAAATAAGAAGACCCATTTCACCATCATTCAGGGTTGTGCTTAGTTCCGTCAATGCGGCATTAATCTCTGCGCTCGTTCCTGGCTCAATAATTTTTGTGGTACTGAATGAATTTAAGAAAGGAATACCACCACGAACACCAGCATTGGCCCAACGTTCCATTTGAGGATACTTATCCAGGTTGGCAGTGATCTTTTCCTCGTCGACCGAAATGCCCGGGTCACCAATTTGTAATTGTGTGTAGCCAGGGAAATTGGTCAAAAAAGACACCGCTACCATTAAAAATACGAATAGATCCCACTTACCTCCGAACATCGATTTTATATCTGATTAGTATTTCAAATAATCACTGGCTATTTTCTTTGTTACCCAACTATCCTGTGTTTCTTGCAGAAGTTTAACCAAGTGTCCCTTAAGCTCGTCTTCTTTCTGTTTACCCAATTCTTCAGGTTTTATCTTATTAAGCTGGAAAGGATCTTGCTCATTGTCATAGCAGAAAATGTTATCAATTTTTCCTTTTTTCTCTTCAATAACGAAGGTGTACTTACCGGTATACACACCTCTATATCGATATCCCATGATCAATGCGGCTTCCGGCCCTTTCTGTTTTGACTTATGATCGATTACTAGCTCTGAAAAGTTCGAACCTTGCACTTCATCCGGTATTTTATCCTCCAGCCCAGCTAATCCCAGCAAGGTGGGCATAACATCCGGCACGTTCACTATACGATCTTCTACTCGATGTTTCAAGCGATCACCCCATTTAATCAAAAAGGGGACGTTAAGCGATTCCATTTCCGGTACATTCTTGCCCTCTTGTCCATGACTGCCTAACATTTCACCATGATCGGATGAAAAAACGATGATTGTATTATCATCGAGTTCCAGTTCTTCTAACTTATCCAATACCAAGCCTATGTAGTAGTCCACGGCACTTACATTAGCGAAATAATAAGGCGCATAATGTCCGACCTCGTGATCCGCATTATCGTGGGTAAGCAAACGATCTAGGTTGACTTTTCCATTCTCTTTGTACTGATCAAAGTACTCCATTTTTGTACTTTCCTCAGTCCAAGGATTATGGGGCGGGTTTAAGGACCAAATCATAAAGAAGGGCTTATCGGGGTCCCGTTGCTGGTGGGTTAACTCTAAATACTTGATGATAGCTTCAGATTCTATTTCAGCGTTAAAACGCCCGGGCTTGTATTGTTCACCGTCCTCTCTTCCCTCAACGAGCAAGGGATCGTTGGAATATACGAGCGGATCAAAATGATCATCCCTAAGTACTTGAAAGAGGTAGTCAATGCCATGACGATCTGGCCCCGGAGGCACATAAGTATCATATCCGTTAATGTAGTGGCCTCCCGGAGCTTCTGTTGTTCCTTGATAGGTTCCCTTAGTGTCAAATACAGGATCATTTTTCAACCAGTGGATTTTTCCAAAGTAAGCGACCTCATAGTCGTTTTCTGAAAAAACATCGGTCACTCCTTTAATATCGCTGCGTAAAGATGCCGCTCTATCTTTACGGCAGTTAGCAGCAACACCATTCTTATTTGGGTACATCCCTGATATTAACATGGCTCGGTAGGGACTGCACAATGGAAAATTGCTTACCGCCTTGTTAAATATAACACTCTCGGAGGCCAACTGATCAAGAGCAGGAGTATTTACAGGGTCTCCTGTTCCCTGAAGGTGTTCCTTATACTCGGGCTGCGACCAAATTCCTAGGCTACTATTTCTATACTGGTCAGGAAAAATAAAAATAACGTTGGGTGGTTTCTCACGCAACTCACCGTTTTCAGCACTGCTTTTGAACGCACTTGAGCATGCTATCACCCATAACCCGCCAAATACCAATCCTGTAAAAAGAAGTCTTCTCATAAACGCATTCGATTTCTTACTCGTCAATTCTTATTTTGTTTAATTCAATATATTTCTAATGATGGCTTACCGAACCCTTCTTTACTATGAAAAGAAACAAAGGAACCCTCAGAAGTATCGTTTTTGATCACGATAGCTACGATTCCATCCTGCTCAAAACGCTCAGCCAAGAACTCGGTAATATCCCAACTCCCTTCTTTAGTAGTTTTAGAGAGTTCGGACCATGCGATAGGTGGACCATCAAGTTGAATATCTGCCGCAGTGACGGATTTTTCTTGCCATTTCGTATTGCTACATCTGTATATTCCTATTTTGACGGATTCCGGGTTGTCCTTTCCATAGGTACCCAAGGTAAGCTTGAGCACGGCCTGTTGGGGTACTTTTTTCAACGCAGAAATATCAAAGATCATAACACCAAGTCTCTGGTAATCTGCTTTCCTGGCAGACCTCACCTCTATTCGGCCCAGATTAAAATTCTTGTCCTGATGCTGCCCCCCTCTCACATATGCATCATGCACGGGCTGAAAAACCTGAATGGGCTTTTCCTGGGCGTTGGTTCTGACTCCAATACCGGAAAAAACGATAAGAAGTAGTAGGAATGGGTTCTTCATATTAATAATTCGGGCTATTGCCATTCTGGCTTTTGATCCAGCGACTGGTTTACGGTCACTTCCACCAAGGGATAAGGTAACGAAAGGTGGATGTTGACATCAAAGTTATTAGGTCCCCTTAACGCAGCTTGGTGGTCCGCATTGCTGGGAACAAAATCCGGGTGACCTTCAACAAAGGCCTTAACTTCCGCAAGCTTGCCCTCCAATAGCTCCCACCTAATCAGGTCGTGCCTTCTTACGCCTTCAAAACAAAGTTCTTTCGTGCGTTCATCGACTAGTTCTTCAAAAAACAGGGCTTTATCAGCGGCAACAGCCGGCTTTTCAACTTCAATATTTTCAAGGCCTGCACGGTTTCTGACCTCATTAAGGTATTGGATGCCTAAGGCTGAAGGTCCGTTGTTCAACTCATTGGAAGCCTCAGCATACATGAGCAGTACATCGGAATAACGTAAAACGGGAAAATTGACACTCGTGAAATTTCTATTGAGTTCACTGGCGCTGTTTTCTAAGATCACAAAGCTCTCATCGGTACCCTCAATATCTATATCCGCATAATCCAATGGTTCCCATCGCTTGTATTTTGCCGGACAAAAATCCCTAACGGCCATTTCGTCCGTTACCCGCATAATATCTCCGGCCCCGGTTCGTTTAAAGATGGCAATATTCCACAGGTAGCGCTTATCGTTGATCTGGTCATACAACCCGGAAAGTATGGGATATACACCGGCCTGGGCAAAGCCATTGGGGTCCCCTAAGGTATTGTTGGAGCCAAAATTTATTCCATTTAAAGCCCCAAGCCGGCCTACGGTAGTTCCGGTCAGGCCTTGATCACGAAGGTTTTGAAAAGATATTTCAAACATCACTTCACGCATATTGTAAACGCCTCCGATCACATCGAGAAATACTTCTCTGTAGCCCGTAGTATCACTGCTGGTGATAAGGCTATGGTATCCGTCATTTATTACCGCTTCACAATGCGTTATGGCTTCCTGATATCGAGGTTGCTTGAACGGAAAGCCAGACATCTTTAAATACACCCGCGCCAGCAAGCCGTGGGCGGCAAGCTTGTGTGCTCGGCCTGGAATGTAACCCGCATCTACCGGATGTGGTAAATTCTCAGAGGCGAACGTAAAGTCCTCGACTATCGCATCGTATACCTCCGCCAAAGGCGCTGCCGGCACATTGTTATCGTCTTGCGTTTTTGAAGAAGTAAGCCTCAACGGCACCTCATTCCAGAAGTTGGACAAGTTGAAGTAGCAAAGCGCCCTTAAAAAACGTGCCTCGGCCAACAACGCATTGAACCCCTCTTCGGTTTCGAAGCTAGACCGATCTATGCTTTCAATGAAGAGGTTGGCCAGATTGATCGCCTGATACTGTGTAGTCCAATAATTGAAACTAAACTGGTCCGCAGGAGTATTCCTGAACAGCGACACGGCCCAGTTCTCATTGAACCGGCGATTGTAAAAATACTCATCGGTACCCGCTCCCAAGATGAGCTGCTCGCGACCGTAACCTCCGTCATCGGCAAGCACGCCATAAATACCAGCTAAGGCAATTTCTGCTTCCTGGGGCGTGGAGTAAAAGCTTTCCGATTCCCAAACGGACTCGGGTTTTACGTCTAGGTAGTCGTCACATCCCCATACCGCTATTGACAGAAGGATGATAGCTGCACTTAATCTATTAAATTTCATGTTTTTTAACTTGTTCATCATTGGTCAATTAAAAGGTTACGTTAATGCCACCGGTAATGGTTAAACTTTGCGGGTAAGCCGACCAGTCCAGGTTTGGGGCTAAGGCCCTGGACACCCCATTTCTTGGCGCTACGGAAACCTCCGGATCATAGCCGGAATAGTCCGTCCAGGTAATCAGGTTCTGTGCTGATACAAACACACGCAGTGATTTTACGAATATATTGGACAAGTACTGATCGGGAATACGATATCCCAAGGAGACTGTCTTTAATCGTAAAAAAGAGGCATCTTCAACGTAGAAGTCACTGATCCTGTTACCGACTATTGGCCTACCGAACGTACCGGCATAGCTCAATGAATGGATATCCGTATCTGTATTACTTGGCGTCCATTGATCTTGCACGGCCACTAATCTGTTCTGTCTCGAACCGGAAGGAGATTCCAACTCAACCCGGTTTAGATTCAGTATTTCCGCACCGTAAGACCACTGAAAGAAGACCTGCAGTTCAAATCCTTTATATTCAAAATTGTTGGTGATACCTCCTATAAAATCCGGGGTGGTATTCCCTATTATACGCCTGTCATCTTCCGTAATGGTACCGTCACCGTTTACGTCCACATACTTCACACTACCGGGGCCAGGGGTGCCACCGTTATCCGGTATACCATCTTTAAGCTCATACCGGCCTAAATCATTATTCCAGTTAAAATCATCCAGCTGATATAGGCCATCGAATTGTAACCCGTAAATCTGACCCACCGGCTGGCCTACCTGGGTGATGTAGGAGAATTCGTTGCCAAGATTTATCCGCTCAGGATTAGTGAAAATAGCATCCTGGCCCTGGTTGAGGCCGATGACTTCGTTTCGGTTGAAAGCAATATTAAAATTGGTGCTCCATTTGAAATTTTTCGTATCCACGTTGAAAGATCTCAGGGTGACCTCAACACCGCTGTTTTCCACTTCGCCCACATTTTGTTGTACCCGCTCAAATCCGGTACTGGATGCCATATCAGCATTTAGCAAAAGATCTTTCGTCCGTTTTACGTAGTAATCTACCTCGCCTTGAATTCTTCCGTCCAATACGCCAAACTCCGCACCAACATTTACTTGTGATGTGGTTTCCCAGCTTAGATCAGGAACACCCAAATTATTGATTACGGCACCTACGGCGTAGTTCTCTCCCGTACCCCAAACATACCCTGAACTGTTATTGGAAGAAAGGGTAGTAAAAGCATCAAAATCACCGATTCGGTTGTTGCCGGTAACGCCCCATCCACCTCTTAGCTTTAAGGTGGATAGCACCCCAGCAGCGCTCATAAAAGGTTCATCCGATACAATCCAGCCTAAGGAGAACGAGGGGAAATAACCCCATCTATTCTCTTCCCTGAATTTAGAAGATCCATCCGCCCTAAAATTAACGGTGATCAAATAACGGTCATTGTACGAGTAATTTACCCGCCCGAAATAGGATAGTAGCGTATTTTCTGAAAGTAAACTACTTGGTATTGGGGATATTAACCCGATGCTCAAATTATCAATTCCAAAGACATCGGTTGGCAGTTGGGTAGCACTTAATTCGGACTGCTCTACGGTCCTGGTTTGTGCTTCAACACCACCCATCAACCGAAGACGTTGCTTCTTGCCAAGTTTGGGTGCGTAATTCAGTACCCCGGAACCTGAGGCCACCCGCACCCGTGCGTTACTAATGCTCCCGTTGATACCGTCATTTCCACGACTTCCCTGGAAGGTATTTTCACCAAAAAATAGGGTGTTCCTTCTGTTTTCAGACTGAAAACTACCTACGGCGTTGAACGTAAGTCCACGCAGGATATTAAAACGCCCGGTCAGAATCCCTCTGAATAACTCCCTTCGATCTCCACGATCCGTATTGTTTAGATTGTCCACCGGGTTGAAAAGAAACCTACCCGATTCTTCGTCAGGATCAAATCCATCTAACCCGTCATCGTTCAAAGGTTCAACGGGTCGGAAAACCAGTGCATCGCGAATGATGTTACCACTAAATCCATTTCCATCCACCGTGGAGCCCGTTCTGTCCGAAAGGCTGTAAACCAGATTGGCATCAAGTTTCATCCAGTCGTTCACCTCGTGTTTCACTCTGAGGTTATTCACTGATTTCTCAAAACCCGTGTTGAGTACAATACCCTCTTGATTGAGGTACTGTCCGCTGTAATAGAATTGGGTGGTTGCCCCACCGCCACTTACGGAAATAGTGTAATCTTCAAAACGCGCTTGCCGTAAAATTTCATCTTGCCAATCCGTACCCTCAATGTCCCTGTAATTCTCCGGGTCTCCCCAAACTCCAAAGAAATTACTGGTTTCGCTGCCCGGTGTATAATCATCTAGTATCAGGGCCTGTTGCTCTAAAAAGGTGACGTATTGCAGCGGATCCATCACTTTGAGTCGACTGGGAGCATACTGAACACCCACACTGGCACCAAAGCTAACTTCAGTGGTGCCGTCTGACCTTCCTCCCTTGGTGGTGATTAAAATAACGCCATTGGCGCCGCGCGAACCGTAGATAGCCGTAGCCGATGCGTCTTTAAGTACATCGAAAGACTCTATATCATTCGTGTTAAGTGATGCGGGATCGAAATCCACTAAAGGGACCCCATCAATAACATAAAGGGGCGAGTTATCACCGGTAATAGAGTTACCCCCTCTAATCACAATTTGAGCCGCTCCACCGGGCGTACCGTCAGGTGATGAAACTTGAACGCCCGCAATACGACCGGCTAAAGCCTGATCAAAATTGGAAGTCGGGGCTACGGCTAATTCTTCTGGTTTTACACTACCCACAGACCCGGTGAGGTCACGCTTTCTTTGGGTGCCGTACCCCACCACAACCACGGCTTCCAGGCTTTGAATATCCAGTGCCAGCGCAATATCAAACCGGGTCTGACCATTGACCGGTATTTCTTGCGTGGCGTAACCCACAAAACTCACGGTCAATACGGCGTCACTTGGTACGTCAATGAGTGTAAAATTGCCATCGCTATCGGAAACGGTTCCTGTGGTTGTTCCTTTTATGATAATGGCGGCTCCGGGCAGTGTTTCACCGGACTCGGCATCGGCAACCACACCGGTTATCCTACTTTGTCCCAATGAAACAAGGGTAAGCAGGCAAAAGCATAAAGTATATAGGATTGATTTTTTCATGTCGGATATTATTGTTCGTAAGCGGTAATGTTGAAATCGGAAAGCCACCATTGGCCTGATCTACCCTCTCCGTTGGTATGATCAAGGGGTCCTTCAAAATTGGTCCTCACCCTAAATGCTACCGTTATATTGCTCATCCCCACATAATCGCGCATGTTGAAAATGCTTCGGGTATACAGGTTGTCCGAGTTTTGGGAGGGATCCTTGGCATTATCAGGATCTGAACCTTGCTGATCCCCCGGATAGGGGAACCCATCGAATACGTTTTCCTCGGGAAATTCCCCCGCAGCCTCAATAATTGAAACTAATTGATCCGTGACTTCGGTCCAGGTGGCAGCATCAAAATCACCTCGGTAATCGGTGGAGACATAGGTCTCGAAAAATGATGGTGATGCACCATCGTTTTTATATTCCACAAATCTGTTCTTGGTAAAGAATTCCGCCTCCACATCAAACCCAAACTCATAGGCGCTAAGGTCTTGCGCATTCATGATAGCCCATGACTCATGTTCCACCTGATCCGCCGGAGAAGGTCGCACCAAGTTAATGACCAGTCTTTTTTGATTTACATTCTCTGCCGGCCGGTCGCTTCCTACCTTGGCGTCAGCATTGGCACGGTTATAAAAGATTCCAGGGTCACCCTCTACCACCGTTTCAATCTGAAAGCCGAATTCGGTATTCTCAAATTCAAACGTGGGATAGAACACACTCACAGTCAGTTTGGGCACATCGAAGGGATCATTGGAGATGTAAATGGTGATCGGGTTAAAGGATACTATTTCTTCAGAAATATTGCTGACCACATTCACGGTAGGTGAAACGATTTCGGGCTCCTCTGTAGGAGTATAACCACTATTCAAGGTGATTGCCCCCGTGGTGGCATCAATGGTAAACTTATCGGTGTTATCTCCCAACTCAAATCGAAAGTCGGGGTTAGCCCCAATTACAATAGGTTCGGTGGTAGTGGTTGCCCCACCGGAGGTGAGCAGGTTTTGTCCTCCGGGAATATATACCAATCCCGAAGCTAACTGTGGCCCAAGATACAATTCGAATACCCGCTCAAATGTCGTCGAGAAAGACTGATCTTCAAATACGGTGGTCATGCTAATATCGAAGAAATAGCTCCCTTCAGCCAAAGAATTTCCACCTTCTATTTGAATCCGCCCAATATCGCTGACATTAACAATGGGAAACATTCTAATGGTGTCCCCTTCCTCATTTACAAAGCCATCTTCAGGGGCTACGGTGATGGTATCAGGGGTAGCATTTAGAATGGAAAAGAAATCTTCGATGGTGGCTTCACTTAACGGGTTTCCATCTTCATCGTGCACTGCCACGATCTCAAAGGTAGGGATAGCCCCAAATGAATTATACGTAGGAGGCGCTGAAATCAGAAAACCAAATTCCCGGGCTTGGACTACCGAGGAATAGCGTAAGTCTGATGGTGCCTGTGGAGTGATTGTAATACCTCCATCTTCAAAAGCATCTTCAACGCAACCCAATAAAAGGATAGACGAAGCAAGCGCTATAAACAGTAGGTTTTTCATCATAGTTAGATTTATTAGTTACTAGGTTATTTTTGAATTAAATGATTTGAACTAACCGCCAGCAGGCTACCTTTTTCTGAAGTGCTCCGTACCAAAGCCTCCAAATAGTAATAATCGGCATAAATTAGCGGTCCATCTATTTCAGCCCCGTGTGGAATGCTTCCCACCGAGTGATTGAGTACGAACTTTGTTTCACTTTGAAGGGGCACCAAATACCTATCGGAAGATAAGTTATCTATCAATTTATCGGCAAATTCCTGGAACTGCCCTTCTGTGTAGCGATTCAACTCAATGAGGGCCGAAGCCGTAATGGCCGCGGCTGATACATCCCTGGGCTCATTCGGGATATCAGGCGCATTATAGTCCCAATAGGGAATACCATCTTCAGGTAGATTTGGATTATTTATAATGTAGGTGGCTATCCGGCTCGCTTGCTCTAGGTACTTCTGATTTTTGGTGTAACGGTAGCAAACGGTGTAACCATATAGTCCCCAAGCCTGGCCCCGGGCCCAAGCACTTTCATGGGAATACCCTTGGGCCGTGTTCCTTTTTCTCACCTCACCGTTCTGAGGATTATAGTCAATAACATGATAGGAGCTGTTATCTTCCCTGAAATGGTTTTTAAGCGTAACATCGGCATGGGATATTGCTATTTCTCCGTATTTTGAATCTCCAGTTAACTTTGTCAATTCAAATAGCAACTCCAGATTCATCATATTATCTATGATCACCGGAAACTGCCAACCCCTTTTAGATTGCCAACCTTTATCTACATCCCAGCTTTGAATACAACCCACTTTAGGATTAAATCGGTGTAGTAAACTATTACCCGCTTCTATGAGCACATCCTTGTACGCATCATTCCCCGTTAACCGAAGTGCATGCCCGAATGAGCAGTAAAACACAAAGCCTAGGTCATGTGACTTTGTGTTATTTTTAAAGGGCTGAATGCCCTGCTGCAATTGAATGGCAGCTTCTTTCCACTTCTCATCTCCGGTGGTTTCATACAAATACCAACAGCTGCCCGGGAAAAAACCGATGGTCCAATCAAATACAGGTTCACCGGATTCACTGTATTTTGTGGCCCATACAATTTTACCGTTTTCTTCAGTTCTTGGAATCTTGTTTTCATTCAGTGCCAAACTTAAAAGTTCAGCAGACTTCTTTTCAAAAGCAATGATCCGATCCGCCGAGGCTTCCAAAGTTGACACGGGTTCTTCATTAGTGCTAGATTTTTTGTCCTGCCCACATCCAAACCCGAGCAGTAGTACAATGAGCCACAGTGTTTTATTCATTAGTATTCTTATTTTACCTTACTAGTCTATCTTGGTGGTGAATCGTCCCGAGGTCGTATACCACGATTTAGTGTTTGCAAGATAGACTCATTTATGGCTTGTTGATTTCAATATCATTCCCAAATCCTTACTTATCGTACTCTTTGGATATCCCATTATTTATGGTTTTCAAACGATTTCTGCGGAGGTGTTGCGTACGATTTGAACCGTATCGTGAACGATATGAAAAACCATTGTACCCCAATTGCACGAAATTTAAAAGCGCATTTTAGCCTGTTCGAATTATAGCAATGGGATATTTTGTACCTTCAATAGACGCACGGTAATGATTAATAAAAAAATATATTTAACGCTATTTCCATGGCTGTTGCAAATGGTTAGCGTTAACGGTCAAGGCATACAATTTGAAAGAATAGGCCTTGAGGATGGATTGAGTCAAATTTCCGTCATGGCTATTACGCAGGATAAGTACGGGGCGGTATGGCTCGGTACACGAAACGGTCTCAATCGATACGATGGAAAACAAATCACTACCTTTAAATCTATCCCATCCGGCAATAGCCTTTTGGAAAACCAAATCCAAAAATTAAGTGCACGCGACTCTTTAATTTGGATGAGCACACCAAATTCCATAAGTACCTTTAATCTTAATAAAGAAACGTTTAGAAGCTATCCGTTTCATGGGATCTCAACCTTTCATGTTGGATTGGAAAAAGTATGGGTAGCTACCAAATCTTCATTATACATTCTCGATGAAACGGCTGGGACGTTTCAAAGACAAAAGACAAGCTTACGTTCCGGTGAATTCATCAGATCGATGGTGGTTTCACCGGCCGGTGACCTTTACCTGGGCACAAACATGGGCGTATGGAAAAGGAATAACAAGAATATGGTATTTATAACCCGGGAAAATTACCAAACCATGAGCCTTTTCATCGACTCAAAGGAAAACCTATGGGTAGGCACCAATTACAACGGCTTACTAAAATTTAGACACGATAAATTAGTTAAAAACTACACCGGGAAAAGTGAGATCAGCAATGACTTTGTACGATGTGTTGAAGAAGACAACGAAGGTAAAATATGGGTCGGCACATACCGAGGTCTGGATGCCATTTGGCCAGACGGCGAAATAAAGCGTTATGAAAATGATAAGGGCATTTCCACCAGCATTTCCCATAACTCCATCTGGTCGTTATTTAAAGATAAAGACGGGGCAATCTGGGCGGGTACCTATTACGGAGGGGCCAATGTCTTTCACCCAACACAAAATATATTCACTTACTTCCCCGAAAATACCAAGGGAAATAGAAGCGTAAATTTTAGGGTAGTAGGCCAGGTGATAGAAGATGGCAACGAAAACCTTTACATCTGTACCGATGGTGGAGGGTTAAATTTTTATGACCGGAAACAAAAAATATTTAGATACTATACGTCAAACCCTGGTCAAAACAGTATTTCAGGCAATAATGTCAAGAGCCTGTTTTGGCACGGTGACTCCTTGTTATGGATCGGGACCCACCGCGGAGGGCTCAATGCGTTTAACGTCAATACCGGCGCATTTAAAAGTTACAGTATTGACAAAGAAAAGATAGATTTTGCCACAGAGATATACTATATCACCGGAATTGACGATGACTTGTTGATTGCAACCGGCCGTGGATGTCTATTATTTGATACTGAAAAAATGGAATTCAGTTCTTTTCTTCGGCCCGAGCACAAAGAGTTGGTTTCCTCACCGGCAATATCCATACTCAATGTAGATAACAATGAATTCTGGATCGGTACGGAAAAAACCGGGTTATTCAGATATCTAAAGGATACAGGAACACTTAACAGCTACTATAATGATTTTGAGGATATCCATAACATTCCCGGTGATCATATCTACACCATTTTTCAGGATAAGAAACAGAAAATTTGGGTGGGTTCTTCCAATGGATTGGCGTTATACCGGCCTAAGACAGACCATTTTAAAGTTTACAACACTGATGACGGGCTACCCGGTAACATTGTGTATGGGATTGTAGAATCACGTTTCAGCGGATTAGTCGTGGAAACTGACAAAGGCATTAGTTTTTTTGACGAAGAAAAAGAACGGTTCAATAGCATCTCGTATAACAATGGGTTGATGTTACGTGAGCTTACGCCCAACGGAATTTTTCTAGCAGCGGACGGTACTTTTTTTGTGAGTGGAATAGAAGGTATGGTCTCCTTCCATGAGTTGGATTATATCAATTTTAAACCAAAATCAAGCCCTACTATTACAGGGCTATCCATTAATAATGAAACGGTATCACCCTGGAGCCATTCTGATATTTTGTCAAATTCAATTATGGAAACCAGCACTATTGAGTTAACCCGCAAGCACTCGTCTATCGCCGTATCTATCTCTGACATGCTTTTTACAAAATCGAACCAACAAGCTTTGGAGTATCAGTTGGAAGGGTTTGATGATACATGGATCTCCGCCGTAGATCAAAGTAAAATTACGTATACCAATTTAGATGATGGACTGTATACTTTCCGGTTAAGGGCAAGTAACACTCCTGAAAATATACGGGAGCTGAACATAGTTATCAGTCCGCCTTTCTATCTGTCGCCCTGGGCTATCTCCGTGTATATTTTGATAGGGGTTATCATCGTTGTGCTGATCAACTACCAGTATATTAAGCAAAGTAAATTGACTTACAGTCTTGCCAATGAGAAGGAATTACACCAAAGGGACGATGAATTGAATCAAAAGAAAATCAATTTTTTCACAAATATTTCCCACGAGTTCCGAACACCCCTCACCATTATGGCAGGGCAAATTGATATCTTACTCGAGAATGGCAACCTAGGGCATTTCACTTACCGTAAGCTCCTGAACATCCAAAAAAACACACTACGCCTTAAGAGCCTTATTTCGGAGCTGCTCAACTTTCGAAAATTAGATCAGGGAAACCTGGATTTGAAAGTAGGGGAACATGATTTTATCACCTTCATCAAAGAGGTATACAGTAGTTTTGAGGAACTAGCCTCCCATAGCCAAATAGATTATTCACTAAATTCTGATTTTGAAAAATACTCATTGTTCTTCGATCATAACCAATTAGAAAAGGTTTTTTACAACTTACTTGCCAATGCCTTTAAATTCACCCCTGAAGGTGGACAAATCATCACCAACATCTTTGAGGTCAATAGCCGGTTAAACATCTCGGTTATCAATACCGGCTCAACCATTCCAAAAGATGAAATGGAACGGGTTTTTGATCGCTTTTATCAATTGGATAATATTACCAATGCCAAGTCCCGGGGCACTGGAATAGGCCTGGCGCTGGCAAAAGGTGTTGTAGATGCACACGGCGGGACAATAGCGGTGAACAGTTCATCCCAAGACAACCTTACTACCTTCACGGTATCATTCAAAAAAGGTAAAGCGCATTTCAAACCGGACGAATTGCACAGTTCCCCGGCTCGAAGACTAACCGTGGACAAGCCAAAACAAGGCTTAAACTTGAACGAGTTTCCGGAGCGATCTGAAACCATCCTGATCGTAGAGGATAATGCCGATGTGATGAACTTTTTGGTCGAATTGATTAGCCCGCTTTTTAAAGTAAAACAAGCCTCCGATGGATTGGAAGCCATTGAGTATGTAAAAAAAGATCCCCCCAGCTTGATTTTAAGTGATGTGCTGATGCCTAAGATGAATGGTACAGAAATGTGCGCTAAATTAAAAGGAGATATTTTAACATCGCACATACCCGTTATACTGTTGACCGCCAGAGGTTCAGATGAACATCGCATTGAAGGGTTAGAAACGGGTGCGGACGATTATATTTCCAAACCATTTAATTCCAAGGTATTAATTGCTCGAATCAACAATATCCTGGATAACCGGAAAGCGCTGCAACACAAATATGGAGAAAGCCCGATTCGATACGCCCGGAACCTGGCTAAGCGTAAAATAGATAAAGAGTTTCTAGACAAAGCACACGACTTGGTCATAAAAAATATAGAAAACACCGCTTACGGTGTAGAACCTTTTGCCCGAGACATGTCTTTAGGTAGGACTAATCTTTTTAGAAAGATCAAGGGCATCACCGGTCAAACCCCAAATGAATTCATCACCAATATAAGATTAACCAAAGCGTCTCAAATGATCTCAACGCATCCGGAGACATCCATATCGAGTGTTGCCTATTCGTGTGGATTTAGTAATCCAAGCTACTTTAGCCGGGC
>JBCCIX010000042.1:0-15769 GCA_039028075.1 Bacteroidota bacterium
CCAAATCAGTTGGAACAGACGCATCATATGATTCAGGATACTTGCTACGATATTCATGGTCGAAAACATCGTGACGGGCAGAAGTAAGCCCATTGCTTCCCATACCTCCATTGTATTCGTTCTCGTAGGATGCCTGCCCATGGGATGCCAGTCCGATAATAACATCACCGGCCTGAATATTGGCATTGTCCAACACCTTTTCCCTTTTCATCCGGCAGGTCACCGTGCTATCCACGACTACCGTTCTCACCAGATCTCCTAAATCTGCTGTCTCCCCCCCGGTACTGATGATATGCAGGCCGTGATCCCGTAGCATTTGAAGTACTTCCTCTGTGCCATTAATGATAGCCGCAATCACTTCACCAGGTATGAGTGATTTATTCCGTCCGATGGTAGATGAGAGCAGAATATTATCTACGGCCCCCACGCAAAGCAAATCATCAACATTCATGATTACTGCATCTTGAGCAATACCCTTCCAAACAGACATATCGCCGGTTTCCTTCCAGTAGATATAAGCCAGTGATGATTTCGTTCCGGCTCCATCTGCATGCATGATATTACAATAATCGGGGTCACCGCCAATGTAATCCTCTACTATTTTGCAAAAAGCTTTTGGATAGAGGCCTTTATCGATATTCTTAATCGCATTGTGAACCTCTTCTTTAGAAGCAGAAACACCTCTGGCAGCATATCTTTCGTTACCCATAATTATTTAGAGGTGGCTGTAGAAAACTCGTTAAAAAGCATCAAGCCCATTTCCAGATACTTATCTTCAGTACACCGCTCAAAAAATTGCGTAAAGCTCTGCAGACCTGTTCGTTGCTGAAATTTCTCGATATCGACGCTACTATATTTCATATCCCAGTTTTTGAAGGATCTGAACTCAATAGGTCCATAAAAAAGGAGATTGGCCGCGCTATGTCTCGAGTCCGCATCAATCCTTTGATAGGTCTGCATCAGTATCTTTTCTTCACCCTCTAAAATCTGTAGAAACTCCCCTTCCATGTAAAGAAGTGCACCGGAAATTTCGTCTCGGGCGTTGTTTATAGAAGAAACTTTACTAATCTCAGCTATGGTTTCAGTGGATAGATCCTTGATTGCCTCACTGACATACAAGACTGCGTAGGTCATGGACCAAGTTACATTAAAAAGCGAAGGTCGAGAAGGTTTTAGACATCTTACCTTTGTCCACTATCTCCGTCTTCTTCATCATCAAAATATTTGTCCTCATAAAATTCATCTGAAGAAGTCGATTTCCTCTCTCCGAGTGCTAATATCTTGAATTCTGTTCTTCTATTTACTTGATGTTCTTCTTCGGTTTTAGCGTTGGCAATTAACAACTTGGACTCACCGTAGCCTTTGGCTACGAGGCGATCACCGTTTATTCCTTGACTAATGATATAGTCCACAGCAGACCGCGCTCTTCTGTCGGACAGGCGCAAGTTATAAGCGTCAGTTTGGCGATCGTCAGTGTGAGAGCTTAATTCAATTTTAATCTCAGGATTATCCGCGAGGATGGTTACTAACTTGTCCAATTCAAGCGCCGCATCTTCCCGGATATTCCACTTGTCTAAATCGTAATAGATGTTATCTAACACAAAAACTTTATCTTTTTCTATTCTCTCAAGCACGAGAACCGTGTCAAAACGAACTTCCGTTACCAGCTGTTTGAGTTTACTACGATCAGCCGCCTTTCCTACGGTAGTAAATTCCTCTCGTGTAATCAAATATTGGGCTTCACCCCCTCCTAAATGCTCACCCACTAAATTGTAATTCTCATGCTCATAGACCCTAAAAATGAATTTTCCATCATCACTAGTGGTAGTTTCATCAATTACTTCCTCTTCAAAATCCAATAATTTGACATTCACATTCGGCAATATTCTTAACTTTTCGTTTTCATCATAGGTCATAGTCACCCCTTGCAGGAAGTAATTCACAATTTTCAAATCGGGATCCTCATTGACAAACGTATAAATGTCGTCATCACCTTTCCCCCCGTCACGGTTAGACGTAAAAAAGCCCCTATCTGCCTTAAAAAGATGAATGCCAAAATCGTCCGCACCAGAATTTACAGGTTGCCCCAGATTTTCAACTTCCGTTTGTCCATTTACCCTTCTGGCTACAAAAAGATCTAGCCCGCCAAAACCAGGTCGCCCATCGCTGGAAAAATACAAGTGTCCGTCGTCAGAAATGTAAGGAAAAAGATCGTTTCCCGGTGTATTAATATCAGGACCGAGATTTTGAACTTTAAAAAAACGTCCTCTTGAATTTCGCCTGGCCTGATAAATATCTACACCACCTTCACCTCCGGGACGATTTGAAGCAAAATACAATCTTTTACCATCCCGACTAAAAGCAGGAGAAGAGTCCCAGTATCCTGGATTATTGATATTTAACATTCTTGGCTGCGTCCAAACTCCGTTGCGATTACGGCTGACATACAGGTTTACGTCTGCCGTTCCCTTGCGCTTACCCGAATTACCTTTGGCAAAAACCATCGTTTTGCCGTCTGGACTAAACGTCACTGAGCCCTCGTTAGTAATGGGTCCGTTTATGATATCATTCAGTGGCGCAATAGTCTCCGCATCGACACGCGCTGCTTTTGTTTTTGCCTTGTAAATATCGGTGAATGGAGTCCCTGTGCCTAAATAGATTTTACCTTTACCCCGTGAAGAAGCAAAATACAGTTCGCCGTTATTATAGACCGGGGAGTATTCGGCAGCTTCAGAATTTACAGCCTCTAGGTTTTTAACACGATAATAGTTTTTCTTTTTTTTAATCTGGTCGATCTCATGAAGATTGGAGTACTCATACTCAGCGCGTTTGAGGTATTGCTCATCCTCAACAGTCATTGCCTTTTCAAGCTCTTTCTTGGCCAAATCGTACTGATTGTTCGCCATAAGTGCTAGCGCATAATGCAGCAAAAGCGAATCATTTTTGACTCCATTGATGATCGCTTTTTCATAAAACGGTAATGATTGACGAAGGCGGTTCGACTGCCGATACGACTCCGCTACAAAAAAATTAGCTTCGCCATCATTAGGATTCTTAGACAGTATGGTAGTGTAAGCATCGATAGATGCCTGGAATTGGGCTAATTCAAATGCTTTTGAAGCCTTCTTCTCTACACCGCATGAGGCCAGCGTAACTAAAATTGCTGCAAGAACAGCTTTAGAAATAACTCTCATTTTACTCCTTTCATTAAAGTAGAAGAATTCAGCCGGTACAAACAACGATGCATTATAAATTAATGTTGTTCTACTTTGGGAAAGTATCGCTTAAGCCAGCTTGCTGAAGCAGGTACCGTCCATTTTGTCATCAATTCTCCCTTATCCTTTACAAGATTATTGAAGGTGAGTGTGTGATCCGCAACACTCCCCTCGACTACTCGCTCTTTCAAGCTATTGATAGATTCCAGAAATACGTTGTCTTCCTTTAGAAATGCCACCTTCGTTCTATCGAAAAAGTCAAGTTCAAATTGCCGTTCAATTTGCTTCACCAAATGTACAGAAGCATCAATTGAACAGCCACTAGCCTGGTTGAAGCTCTCATCGACTGATATGACCAGGAAATAGTCATAAAAAAATCTGAAAGAACATTTCAACGCCTGGTTGTGGGCAGCCCATTGCTCCATAAATGGCTTAGCAATTTCAGCAATCTTCAACTGCTCCCCATTAGTCAATTGCCTGTTAGACTGGTAGACCCAAACCCTGGATTGGGGTGGCATATCTTCGAATGAAATAAACATATATCAAATTTACGAAATAACCTTAAATTAGAATTATTAGTTCTTCTTATCGCAAAAAGTCAGTCTAGCGACTTTTAGTGATCTAGGGCCCAACCTGTGATACTTTCGTGATACTTACCAAATACATTTGTACCCGATGAAAAAGGTCTTGTTAATCGAAGACGACGTTCATATCAAAGAGCTTTTAGAGATTCATTTAAATGATCTGGAGTGTCAACTAATGTCTTTTACCAACGGACAATTGGGCTTTAATGCCGGTCTTTCTGAGCGGTTCGATCTAATTATACTGGATATTATGCTGCCTGAAAAAGATGGTCTTGAGATCTGTCGTGACTTCAGAGCCAATAAGATCACTACTCCCATTTTAATGCTCACGGCAAGAAGTGAAGAAATAGACAAAATAATGGGTCTTGAGACGGGCGCAGACGACTATTTAACGAAGCCCTTTAGTGTCAGGGAGTTTATTGCCCGGGTGAAAGCCATCTTCAGACGTGTTGAAATGCTTCAGCAACAAGAAGTCAATAGCACGGTGGTCAAGCATAACGGCTTAGTCGTTGATCAAAATAAGCGAAAAGTAACCCTTAATAACGAAAGGGTGGACCTTACCCCAAAAGAGTTTGACCTTTTATACCTCCTCGCTTCAAACCCGGGTAGAAGTTATTCGCGCGATCAACTACTATCTAAAGTCTGGGGTTACGAGTTTGAGGGGTACGAGCATACGGTAAATTCTCATATCAATAGACTACGTGCCAAAGTGGAAATTGACATCTCAAACCCAACATTTATTCTTACTACGTGGGGAGTGGGCTACAGATTTAACGATGAGATACCCGCTAATTATTGAGTTATGAAAAAGAGTTACACTTCAAATGGGCTTTTCTGGAAAATAGTGATCACACTCACGGGTCTACTGGTTATAGTAGGTTTCGCCTATGTATTTATTACGGTGAACCTGGCTGAAAAGTATGCTCAGGAACGCAATCAGCGATTAAATGCATCGATAGCCGAGCATATCATTAGTGAAGTAAAGCCTTATGTAGAAGGCGAGTTAGATACAACGGCAACTGATGAAATTATGCATCATATGATGGCCATCAACCCAAGCGTTGAAGTGTACATTCTAGACGCAGACGGTACTATTTTAAACTACGTAGCGCCTTACAAAAAGGTAAAACTTAAAAAAGTGCGATTAGGTCCTATTCAGGAATTTATAGCGGCAAAGGGTCTTGACTATGTGGTAGGTGACGATCCAAGAAACCCGGGTAAGCAGAAGGTATTTTCAGCGGCTCCCATAACGCAAGACGATAATACCGTTGCCTACATATACGTGGTGCTGGCAAGTGAAGAGTATGAATCGGCCTCTGAATATGTTCTGAACAGTTACATCCTAAAGTTGGGCGGCAGGTCGATGTTGATCACCCTTATCTCCTCTTTAATTTTAGGATCTATAGCCATTTGGCTGATCATGAAAAATCTTAGCAAAATTATAGCCACGGTAAAGCGATTTCAAAAAGGGGAGATGAGCGCTCGCATTGAAGTTAGAGAGGATGGCGGAATTAATGATTTGGCGATCGCTTTTAATGAAATGGCCGACACCATCGTAGGCAATATTGAGAACTTAAAGTCCATGGAAAACCTTCGAAGAGAGCTTGTAGGTAACGTTTCCCACGATTTGAGGACACCACTTGCTGTTATTCATGGATATATCGAAACGCTAATGATCAAGCAGACTTCTCTTTCAGAAGCTGACCGCGAAAAGTATTTAAGGATTATTTTAGAGAGCACGCAAAAATTAAAGAAGCTAGTAGAAGAACTTTTTGAACTATCCAAACTCGAAGCCAAGCAAGTGACTCCGAAAAAAGAGCCTTTCTTTATTCAAGAATTAATTAATGATCTTATCCAGAAGTTTGAAATTCTCGCTCAAGAAAAAAACATCAAATTGGAAACCAGTAAAAGCCCGAATAAAGCTTTGGTTCACGCTGATATCTCTCTCATTGAACGTGTTTTGCAAAACTTGATTGATAATGCGCTAAAGTTCACGCCGGCCAATGGACAAATCAGCATTGACCTGGACAGTACAGATCAGTTTGTGGAAATAAAGGTCTCAGATAACGGGCCAGGGATACCTAAAGAACAAATCCCCTTTATTTTTGATCGTTATCATATAGGTGATAAACGAATTAGTCTGGATAACAATAACACCGGTCTCGGTTTAGCTATTGTTAAGAAAATTCTAGAAATACATAATGTGACTATTGAACTCTCAAGCAAACTAAATAATGGTACCACATTTTCTTTTCAACTACCTCAATATGAAAAGGCTTAATTACTTTTCGCTGATTCTTTTAGTAACACTCTCATCTTGTATTGGCACCGAGGAGGTGGAAGATCAAATCATTCAAATATCAGTAGGAGTACCCGAGGAGGTGCCATTGGTTAATAATGTCGTCTCCAAAGTTGAAGGACAGGAACTGAATCTAACCATTAACGCACTTAACGATAAAGGTCATCTGTTTACTACCGGAGGGTCTTGGTTCTCGGCCGATCAAAGCATAGTTAGTATAGACGAAACGGGAAAAGCCGTAGCTGCAGGATTAGGCAGCACGACAATTACGGCATTTGCTTTCGGCATGGAAAGTGAACCGATACGTTTTACCGTGGTCTCCGACGACACATCCGTCGCATTAATTGAAATTACCGCCGACTCAAGCCGGGTAGAAGTTGGTAACCAACTACAGCTACGTGCTAGAGCGCTAAATGTCATTGGAAATGAAATAGCAGGAGTCGAAATTACCTGGCTAAGCTCAGATGAGAATGTAGCTACAGTAGATTCAGAAGGCCTTTTAACCGGCGTAAGTACTGGTGTAGTGAATATTGAAGCTAGCTCAAACCCCATCAGTGCCACCTTCCAAGTTACAGTGGGTAATACGCAAATGAGACAGGGATTTTTTGAAGATTTGAACGGTTACAATACTTCCGGTGGTGTTTCAATAGCTATGGTTGGAGAAAATCTTGAGGTACACCTTGCGGAAGACTTTAGTACCTCTCGAGGCCCTGGGCTCTACCTATACCTATCAAACAATCGTACTATGGTAAATGGAGGGGTCGAGTTAGGAAAACTAATTTCCACTTCCGGCGCAAGCTCATACACAGCACCGACTGGAATTAGCATCGATGACTTCGATTATGTAATCATCTACTGCAAACCTTTTGGAGCCGGTTTTGGAACTTCACTATTAGACAACTAAATCAATATCCAATGATGAAAAAACCGTCTTTGCTGGTGCTAATATGTATTCTGTCAAATTCGCTTTGGTCCCAAAACCCATGGAACAAGAAAAGAAATGAAGGTTTCTTCAAACTTGATCAAACATTCATCATTTCGGATTCCTTCTACACACCCGAGAAGGATATTAGCGATATAACCACTACCGGGGTTTACATTTCTAGCCTATACGGTGAATTTGGAATCAGCAACAAAGTAACAGGCGTATTCTACTTTCCTTTCTTTTTTAGGAGCACACTGAATGAGCTTGAATTTTCCCAGTCTGGCGTAGTGGAACCCGGAGATGAATTAAACAGTGTTGGAGATGCAACTATCGGCTTGCAATATCAAGTGCTCAAAAAAGGGCGTTTCTCTCTGAGTTCAAGCCTGGTGTTCGGAATTCCCTTAGGTGAAGATATGGGCGGCAGGACTCAACTTTTACAAAGTGGAGATGGTGAATTTAATCAATTACTGAGACTGCACGGAGGTTATTCTTTCTACCCAAAGCCTGCCTACCTGGCGATTGGGGTTGGTTTTAACAATAGAACGCGAGGTTTTTCCGACGAATTTCACCTTAGCGTTGAAGCGGGTTACACCGTTGGCGAAAAGCTCAACCTTGCCATTAAACTGTACAATTTGAGTTCGTTCCAAAATGGCAGCACTTCAGAAAGTCAGACCGGACTCTTCTCAAATAATTTGGAGTTTTTATCCATAGGGCCAGAAATTAGCTACAATCTCCACGAAAACTTTGGGGTCACCGGGGCAGTTTTCGGTGCCTTTAGTGGCCGAAATATTTTAGCTAGCCCATCCTTTTCTGCAGGACTATTTTATACATTATAATCCCTCAGCCTCCGCAATCAATTCAGCAAGGTCTTTCACTTTAACGGAGGCCTCCTTCTCCTTATTTTTAATGCCATCACTCATCATGGTGAGACAGAAGGGACAACCTACAGCCACGGTGTCAGCTCCGGTCTCCAAGGCTTCTTCGGTGCGCTCAATGTTCACCTCTTTGTTGCCTTTTTCTGCATCTTTAAACATTTGGGCTCCGCCCGCTCCGCAACAGAAACCCTTGGTCTTGCAGCGTTTCATTTCAACAAGCTCTGCATCTAACGCTTCAAGAACTTCTCTAGGGGCTTCGTAAATATTATTCGCTCTTCCCAAATAGCAGGAGTCGTGGTAGGTGATTTTACGACCTTTAAATTCTCCTCCTCCTTTTAGGCTCACCTTTCCATCATTGATCAATTGTTGGAGATAAGTGCTGTGGTGTATCACCTCGTAATTTCCGCCCAAAGCAGGGTATTCGTTTTTAATAGTATTGAAACAATGCGGACACGCAGTTACTACTTTTTTAACGTTATAGCCATTCATCGTTTGGATATTGGCAACAGCCTGCATCTGAAACAAAAACTCGTTACCAGCTCTTCTGGCCGGGTCTCCCGTGCAGGCCTCCTCCGGGCCGAGAACGGCAAAAGAAACACCCACTTTATTCAATATTTTCACAAATGCTTTAGTCACATTTTTATAACGATCATCGTACGATCCCGCACAACCTACCCAAAACAATATCTCCGGAGTATCTCCTGCGGCTGTCACATCAGCCATCGTCGGAATTTTAAGCCCACTCATGATTCCACCTTTGATTCTTCTTTCAATTCCTGTGCCCAATTAAATCGATCTGTTGGAGCGAATTTCCAGGGTGAAAAAGTGGTTTCCATGTTCTGAAACATGCTGTTCCAGGAAGCAGGTGAACCTGATTCCTCCATGGCCACGTATCTTCTAGTTTCCAATATGATCTCCAAGGGATTAATATTTACGGGACATGCCTCCACGCAAGCGTTACAACTGGTACAGGCGTTTATTTCTTCTTTGGTTATGTAATCTCCAAGCAGAGATTTACCATCTTCAAGACCCTTGCCGCCCGAAGAGAGACTTTTAACTACCTCTTCAGCACGATCTCTGGTATCCATCATAATCTTGCGGGGTGAAAGTTTTTTGCCGGTCTGGTTGGCCGGGCATTGGTCGGTGCATCGACCGCATTCCGTACAAGAATAAGCGTTCATTATATTTAGCCAACTCAGGTCATCAACATCTTTAGCTCCAAAACGACCGATCTCAGCCGGAGGATCACCGTTTTCTACGGGTAGGCCAAGCATCATATTCACCTCGTTCGTAACGGAGTCCATATTGTGCATTTCCCCTTTTGGCTTTAAACTGGAGTAATACGTATTTGGAAAAGCCAGGAAAATATGGAGATGCTTCGAATACGTTACATAAACAGCAAATGCGAGTATTCCAACGATGTGAAACCACCAAGCACCTCGTTCAATGAGTATAAGTGTGGTGGTATTCATGTTTTCAAAAAGCGGAATTAGCATTGAACTAAAGAACAATTCACCGGTTGCCGCATAGTGGCTGTCTCTTCGTTGCAAAACCTGATCACTTGCATTCATGGTGAGAATAGCGAACATGAGTATTATTTCAATCACCAAAATCAGATTAGCATCCAGTATCGGCCACTTTGTCATCTCAGCCGACTTAAATCGACTAATTGATAAAATATTCCTACGCGTTAGGAACGCTACGCACGAAAACAAAACGGCAACTGACAAAAACTCAAAAATATTCATTAAAATGCTGTAAAAGCTGCCTAAGTAGGGAGCAAACAACCGGTGTGTTCCCAGAAGACCATCCAAAATAAATTCTAAAACCTCAAGGTTAATCACCAAAAAACCAACGTAGATTAAAAGATGCAAAAAGGCTGGAATTGGCTTTTTAAACATTTTCTTTTGACCAAAAGCAATAAGTACCATATTCCGTAAGCGTTCACTGCTATCACCGCTCAAATCAGGTGTCTTACCGAGTAGGATACCGGACTTTATTTGCCTAATTCTTTGGGTAAGAAAATACCCGGCCACAATGAGGGTAATAAAAAATAATCCTTGTTGTATATAGTCCATACGCGCCAATTAGGCTATCTATAATTTTAAACATTTCTTTTGCGGCATTTCTAAATTTATCTAGATTTGCCGTCCGTTTGGGTGCTGTAGCTCAGTTGGTAGAGCATCGGACTGAAAATCCGTGAGTCGGTGGTTCGAGTCCACTCAGCACCACATTAAAGGTCTCAGATTTACTGAGGCTTTTTTTGTTTATAGCTATGCAATCGTTAGCAAAGCCAAAAATAGGAGTTATGAGGCAAAAATAGTATGCATACATACTATTTTCTTCTATTTAGAAACTTTCTTTTTAACCCTATTACTTCTGCATCCGAAATTGCATATAGCTAAACCGATTAGTATTTTACGGGAATGAATTACGAAGGCGAACTTCTTTTGCGACTACTCTCCCTTTATGCCGCTCAGATTGGGCTCGCTCTTATTTTCGCCATAAATTTCTTCTATTTCAGCCGTGCTTATTCCAGAAGGTTTTTATCAAAATGGTCGATTAGCTGGATGGGGCTGGTTGCGCTAAACGCAGGTATGATGTACGTTAGCTGGCCAGCGTCTATACTACCTTCTGCAGGCCTAAAGTTTTTGGGCACGTTCTCTCATGTGACCGGAGGGCTGATCCAAGCTTCTTTTTTGGCTCTAGGCACTTATGAACTGATTACAGCCAAGTATATCAATAGGAAAAAATCGTTTGTTATCGCCTTGTGTGCAGTTGTGCTTGCCACTATTCTTGTTTCATTATACGCTTTTGACGAAGATCGCTACCTTGAGCGTTATGTGCTTAGAATTGGACTGCGCTCGTTATGTGTTGGCACGACATACATCGTTTGTGGATTTTTTGCCATTTTCTCCAGACGCTTTGGTAGTAAGAGCTATGGTAAAAGGCTTTTGAGCGTAGCCGTTATAGCATACGGGCTTGCGCAAACCGGATATTTCGCAACGGTAATACTTGCGGTCTACGACGTTGATGTTTCAATGATTATTTCAATTTATGGAATTCTAGACCTTTTCTTAATGACGCTTATGGGCTTAGGTATGATAATGTGGCTTTTAGAAGATGAGCGTCTGAAATTAAAAAATACCAATGCAGATCTGGATCGTTTTCTATACAGCACCTCACACGACCTGAGAGCTCCAATCGCTTCTGTACTCGGTTTAACGCATGTTGCGAAACTTGAAGGCAAAAACTCCGAAATAACTCATTATTTCGATAAAATAGAGGCGAGAGTCAAGAAACTTGATGAGGTGATAAGTGATATCTTATCGTATTCAAAAAATAGTAAAAGACCCTTGAAAATCGACAAGGTTGATTTCAACGCACTGTTGGATGAAGTTATTTCTGATCTAAAATTCAACAAAGGGGCCTCAAGCATCCGATTAAAGTTTGATCATAGCAAAGATAATTACACGGTATGCGACCCGGCTCAGTTAAAAATTATCCTGAATAATCTATTGGCCAATGCCGTTAAATACCACGATTTGCAAAAAGATGACCCTTTTATAGAGGTCGTTTTCAAAAGAACGTTAAATACAGTGTCTATCACTATCAAAGACAATGGTAACGGCATAGCATCAGAACATCTGGAAAAAATTTTCGATATGTTTTATCGGGCAACTACTGATTCCGACGGATCGGGACTCGGTCTATTTATTGTAAAAGAAGCCGCAAAAAAAATGGGAGGGCAAATTAAAGTAAGCTCGGTACCGGGTGCAGGAAGCACCTTCGTCTTTGAATACCAAGAATTAACGGATACCCTTTAGCCTACGCACCTCTTTTTCAGCAAGATACCGCCATTTACCACGTGAGAGGTTTTGCTTGTCAAGGCCGGCATACACTACCCGATCTAATTTTATCACTTCGTAGCCAAAATGCTCAAAAATACGTCTGACCACTCGATTCTTACCAATATGTATTTCAAGTCCAAATTGACGATAATCATTGGATAAGACAGCCAGCTGATCTATTTTGGCCACTCCATCTTCAAGTTCGACGCCCTGCCGGATAGCTGCCACATGTTCCTTAATTACTCGTTTATCCACTTCAACACTGTAGATCTTCTTGATATTGTTTGAAGGATGTGCCAACCGCTCAGATAGCTCTCCATCATTAGTTAGAACTAAAAGACCTGTGGTATTCCGGTCCAATCGACCCACCGGATAGATCCTTTGATCACCGGCTTTTTTTACTAATTCCATCACAGTTCTCCTCCCTTGAGGGTCATCCATGGTGGTAATGAAGTCTTTGGGCTTATTGAGAAGGACATAAATCAGTTTTTCTGGGCGAAGGGTTTTGCCTTTGTACGTAACGACATCACTTCGATATACTTTTGTGCCTAGCTCAGTGACTACCGATCCGTTAACATTTATTTCACCTTTACTAATAAGTTGATCGGCATCTCTTCTCGAGCAGATGCCGGCATGAGCAATGTATTTGTTTAGGCGGATTGGTGACTCAGGTTTCGAGGAGCCTCCCGAAGTTTTGCGCTTCATTACCAATAATAACTAAGTGTCAGCCTGCTCGCCGATAGAGCTTTCTTCAGCGGGGTTTACAAAATCTTTGGGTGTAGGAAGTTCAGTTAGCGAATTAATTCCAAAGTACTCCATAAACTTTTCGCTAGTACCATACAGTAAGGGTCGACCGATACTTTCTGACTTTCCCTTGATTTCAACCAGCCCCTTTTCTAGTAGCTTTTGAACCGCATAGTCACAATTTACACCTCGAATGCTCTCCATATCACCTTTAGTGACTGGCTGCTTGTAGGCAATTATTGAAAGTGTTTCCAGCGCAGATGTCGATAGCCTTCTTTTCGATTGCTGCCTTAGGAAGATACCTATGCTCGCTTGATATGCTGGTTTGGTCAAAAACTGATATCCTCCTCCTACGTAAAGTACTTCAAGGGCAAAAGAATCATCCTTATACTTGTCAACCAATGCCTTAATGCCAGCCTCAACATCCACCTCTGGCACTTCTGCTTCAAACATTTCGCTCAAGCAACCTTGGATATCTTTTGCTTTAATAGGAGTCTGCGAACAAAATATAAGCGCTTCAATATGATTTTGAAGAAAGTTCAACCTCAACTCTGCTGGCTGAGTTTAGCCGCTATAGACTGTGTAGTGTGAGGTACTGCTCTGAGTCGTTCTTTAGAAATTAGATTTCCCGTAACGGAACAAATGCCGTAAGTACCGTTTTTAATTCTCACCAAAGCATTTTCTAAATTCACAATGAACTTTTGCTGGCGTGCAGCTAATTGACTTAAATTTTCTTTTTCGGCTGTATCCGCTCCGTCTTCTAGCACTTTAGTATTCCCCGCCGTGGCATCAGTACCTTCATTATTGCTTTTATTTAAACTGCCTTTAAGCATTTTTAGCTCTTCCCTGGCTTTTTCTAGCTTATCTTTAATGAGGCTTTCAAATTCTTCAAGCTCTTCGTCAGAATATCTGGTTTTATTTTCGTTGTTGCTCATAGAGAATAAATTAATGTAAACAACCCTTTAAATCAAGATGGCGCAAAAGTGGTTAAAAAACTTCAAAGACTAAAAACTAGATGGAAATTACTCGCAAAAGTTAGGTTCTAACTCCTGTGACCTTTGCCCAAATAGATCATATTTATCGGTAAAAAAGCAAAGGTACTTTCAGGCCAACTCTACGTGTGAAGCTGAAAGCGTTTTGATGCGCTCTTTGATTGCGGCAAGATCAATATGAATCTTGTATTTCATCCTTATATAACGCTTAATAACTTCTGCACGCTTTCCTTTTTGAAGAGAATATATCAGCGAATTATCAATTAAGCAGTTCATTATTTCGGTGATTTGATTATTAAGATAAACAAAATTCGGTGAGATAAGTTGCTAATCGATAAGTTAATCTAAAGCGTAGATGAATGGTTAAATTTTTTCTGGATTAGATTTTAAAAACGTGTGCCCACTACAACTTTTTCTTTGTAGTTACTCACATTACCTGAGCTATCGAATACTTCAAAATAGACGATGTAATAACCAGTACGGGCTTTTAACCCATTACTATCAAGACCATCCCATATATAAAACCCTTGGGCACCTAAGGTTTCGTTGTCAGCCAATACTAGTATCTCTCTACCTTTTACGTCATAGATCCTGACGTTGGCTACCATACCTGTTTGATCAAAGCGATAATGGATCGCCGCAAAATCATTTTGACCAGACCCATCAGGTACAATGACCTTCGGCTCAATAGAAATACGGCTTGGCATAGCTGCGTCGTCTACATTTTGAGAGTTTCTAATTCCGGGTGTGGCAAAACCGGCTTTTGACGCTGCTGACCTCCAATTGGATGATTGGTCCGCCGGTTGAGATGATGAAATTCGCTCGAGAGAAACCCCCTCTTTATCTGCCAAAAGATCGAAATGGAAATCATCGCTGTATGCAAAGGCTTCCATTAGCATAGAATCCGAATTAATAAGGCTAATAGAACCTTCGTTATTCGGCATTGAGGGCAGTGATTCAACCAGAAATATCCTATCCTCATCTATAGATGAATAAAAATCCCTGAGGTTATCTTGCGTGGTGAAAGCTAAATAGCTGTCTGGTGGCAGTACAAGATTATCCGGAGTAATCATGTTTACATTGAGCGAGAAAAGATTATTTCCATTAGGGTCTATATTTCCTAAGGACCATTTTTTAAGATTAATGTGTTTCTCAGAGGCGTTGTATACTTCTACAAAATCAGCGCCGTTAGGGTAAGGATCAAATAGTATCTCATTTAAAATCAAGTCGCGCACATGGGCCTCTTCAATGAGCGCAAAAGAAGTTTCGTTCGGCGAAATTAGGTTACCTGGACAATCCCTCAGTTCTGACAAACTAATCTGGTAGGAAACACCTGACTCTAATGAATCCGATAAAACTAGCTTTACTTCTTTGAAGCCTGGGGTAAGAATCACCGAATCAATGCGAACTTCAGGGGTTATTGCATAATTTGCTTGTACTGCAGAGCTTTCATCAAGTATCTCGTCGAACCGGACGGTAACTGTATCCGGGCTCAATCCTAATACTGTCAAAACCACGGGGCCGGTTAGATCTGGTTTTTGTGCGAAAACTGAATTCACTGCTCCCGGAGTTCCTCCTCTAAAATCTTCGGAAGCCACCCAGTTGGCTTCCTGGACACAGTCATTAGTAGGATCTATGATTTCAAGTGACCAACCTCCTTCTTGTTTTATAGAGCTCCGATACCAGCTAACGTCATATTGAATAGAGTCCGAAACTTTGCCAAATTCATTCTGAAGCACCAAAACATCTCCGCCATTGTTAAGAGTAGGCAAATTCACTAAGCCGACGGTTCTTCCAAATGCGGCATACGCGTCGGCATTCTCTTCCGAACAAATGATCAAATACTCGTTAGGAAAGATGTAAAGCTCACCCAATACTGAACTGTTTGATACGTCAGAAAATCGCCATTCGTTAAGATTAAAAACCTTGTCACTTCGATTAAAAATCTCCACAAACTCACTTGTGGGCAAGTCATTGGGTGGGTCTGGGTCAGCTAAAAGCTCTGAAAAAATAATATCTCTCGGGCTAAGACTGGGTTGTCGAAAATAAAAAATATCGATTTGGGTACTTTTCAGTACATTCTCGTTAAGGTCTTCCAGATCAGTGACCAATAGTTCGTAGTTGGTAGCATTGGTAAATGAATCTGTAAACCCTAATACTACGGTATTTGAATCGAGTTGAGAAGATACCGGGTTGCCAATTGAGGACAAAAAGTAATTCAGCGGGTTTTCGGATGAATTGGTATCGAGTTGCTCTGAAAACGTGAGCATTACATTTTGGTCAC